>JAYWIE010000251.1:0-3401 GCA_043789155.1 Rubricoccaceae bacterium
GCACCCGACGACGAGCACGCGCTCGCCGGGCCGGAGGTCAAAGAGTTCGAACGACCGCCGCCGGGCCGGCGCAGACGCGCGTGCGACGGCCGCGTCGTAGACAGGGGCGAGGACGGCGTACCGGAGTCTGTTCCAGGCGTTCGTGTTCAGGGTCACGGGTCTTTGCGGTAGGCGAGCAGGCGGAGCGCGTTGGCGACGACGACGAGCGTGCTCCCCTCGTGGAAGAGGACGGCGAGCCCGAGGTTGAGCCCGAACAGCGTCGCCGGGATCAGCACGGCCACCATCCCGAGGCTCACGAACAGGTTCTGCCGGATTACGCGCTTGGCCGACCGGCTCAGACCGACCGCGAACGGGAGCGCCGACAGCTTGTCGCCCATGAGCGCCACGTCGGCCGTCTCCAGGGCCACGTCTGAGCTCCCGGCCCCCATCGCGATCCCGACCGTCGCGTTGGCGAGGGCCGGCGCGTCGTTGACGCCGTCGCCGACCATCGCCACGCGGTCGGCCCCGGCGGCGAGCTCGCGGACGACCGCCACCTTGTCTTCGGGGAGCAGGTCACCGCGCGCCTCGGTGAGCCCGAGCTCGCGGGCGACCGAGTCGGCGACGGCCTGATTGTCCCCCGTCAACATGATCGTCCTTTCGACCCCGATCTCCTTCAGCCGCGCGAGCATCGCCTTCGCGTCCGGCCGCGGCGTGTCGCGCAGCCCGAGCACGCCGAGGTACCGGCCGCCGTGGCGGACGATCATCGTCGAGCGCCCGCTCGCCCGAAGCCGTTCCTCGTCAGCCCGGACGGCCTCGGGAAGCGGGGTGCCCGGGACTTCGCCGAAGAGGGCGGCGTTGCCGATGTGGACGGTCTGGCCGTCGACCGTGCTCTCGACGCCTCGCGCGATGATCGCCTTGAGACTGCTCGCCTCGGGGAGCGCGGCTCCGGCCAGACGGGGCTCGCCCTCGCGAACGACCGCGGCCGCGAGCGGGTGGTCGCTCCGCTTCTCGACGGCGACGGCAACCCGCAGAAGGTCGGCCTCGGTCACGCCCTCGGCCGGCGCGACATCGGTCATCTTCGGCTTCCCCTCGGTCAGCGTGCCCGTCTTGTCGAAGGCCATCGCCTTGAGCGTTCCAAGCGCCTCCAGGTGCGCGCCGCCCTTGATGAGCACGCCGCCCCGCGCTGCCCGGGCCACGCCCGAGAGGACGGCACTCGGCGTCGCGATGGCGAGCGCGCACGGGCTTGCCGCCACGAGGACGGCCATGGCCCGGTAGAACGTGGCCGAGAACGGCTCGTCGATCACGAAGCCCGCGAACAGGAGGAGCACGACGAACGCGAGCACACTCGGCACGAAGACGCGCTCGAACCGGTCGGTGAACACCTGGCTCGGGGCCTTCTGGGTCTGCGCCTCGGCGACGAGCTTCACGACCCGGGCCATCGTGTTGTCGGCCGCTGCCCGGGCGACGACGACGTCGAGCGCGCCGGCCCCGTTGATGGTCCCCGCGAAGACCCGGTGCTCGGGCGGGGTCTTGTCGAACGCGGCGAGGTCGGCCGCGAGCGCCGCCGCGTCGGGCGCGGGCCGCTTGTCGACGGGGACGCTCTCGCCCGTGACCGGGGCCTGGTTCACGTCCGACGTGCCGGCCACGACGACACCGTCGGCCGGGATCCGCGAGTTAGGACGGACGACGACCGTCTCGCCGACCTGGAGCGTCTCGACGGGGACCTCGGTCTCGACGCCGCCGCGGCGGACGAGGGCCGTTTTCGGCGCGACCTCGCCAAGCGCCTCGATGGCCCGCCGCGCCCGGCCCATCGCGTACCCCTCGAGGGCGTGGCCGAGGCTGAACAGGAACAGCAGGAGCGCCGCGTCGGCCACCTCGCCGAGGGCGACGGCCCCGGCCGCAGCGACGAGCATGAGGAAGTCGATCTCGAACTGGCGGGCCCGGAGCGCGGCGACGGCCTCCTTGAGCGTGAAGAAGCCCCCGAAGAAGACGGCCGCGCCGTAGAGCGCCGTCCGGACGACCCCGGGGACGCCGGGCACGTAGCCGAGCCCGAAGGCGACGGCGATGCACATGCCCGCGAAGACGGCGAAGGCGAGCTCCCACCTCGACTCGGACCCGCCGTGGACGTGCCCGACCTCGCTGTGGTCGTGGCCCTCGTACCCGCCTTTCCCGTGGCCATCGTCCTTCGGGCCGTCGTGGTCGTGGCCTTCGTGACCGTGTCCGGCATGTTCGTCGGCGTCGTGCTCGGACGAGGGCGGAGACGCGGGCGCGGTCGGCCTGCGCAGGCCGACGCCGTCGAGGGCGCGGCGGAGCGCCGGCTCGTCGGTCACGTCGCGGTCGTACTCGACGCGGAACACGCCCGAGCCCGTCCCTTCCGCTTCCAGGACGCCGGGGAGGCGTGCGGCCAGCGTGGACAGCGTCCGGGCACGGCGCTGCTGCATCGTCCCGGCGTCGAGCGTGAAGTGCCCGTACCTCGACGTGACGGACGTCCCCGCCTGGACTGCGAGCTCGCGGACGCGGGGGAGCGGGAGCCGGTCGGGGTCGTAGTGGAGGCAGAGCCGGGGTGCCCCGTCGGGGCCGTCCTCGACGTGGGCGCGGACGACGCCGTCTTTGCCTTCGAGCGAGCGGACGAGCCGGCCCACGCAGGCGTCATGCTCGTCGGGGACGCCCGGGAGCACGGTGGCCAGGTCGAGGTGGAGGGTCTTTTCCAACGTGTCAGGTGTGAGCCGGCGGTGGGGTCCTGCCGGGGATGGCCGTCTGGCGTCCGGGGAGGTGCGTGAGGGCGAACAGGCCGAGGAGCCCGAGGGCCACGAGCCCCCCGTACAGGAACGACCGGTCGGGGTACGCACTCCCGAGCCAGCCGGCGAGGGGGTACGCGCCCGCCCACCAGAGGTGGCTCCACGCGAAGTGCGCCCCATAGACGCGCCCCTGCATGTCGGCCGGCGTCCGGTCGGCGATGAGCGTCTGCGTCGGCAGGTTGACCCAGTTCTGGCCCGCGCCGGCCACGAGCCACAGAGCCAGCAGCGGCGCGAACGGGACGGCGTCCGCCGGAAGGACCGCGAGCGACGTCACGAGGGCCCCGACGAAGACGAAGGTCGTCCGGGACAGCCGCTTGTCGAGTGCGCCGACGGCGAGCGCGGCGAGCGTCGCACCGACCCCGAAGGCGGCCATCGTCCACCCGTACTCGGCCTCGCCGAGCGCGAGCGCGCCGCGGACGCGCCCGACCGTGTTGACGAGCACGAGCGCGCCGGCGACGGAGGCGACGAGCTCGAGCAGGAGTGCGTAGCGCATCGGGCCGTCGCGCCAGAGCGTCGCCGTCCCTACGGTCACGTCGCGCCACGACGCCGCGCCCGGGACCGGGTCGCCCGGCGCGCGCGCGGCCCGGAGGCTCCCGCGCACCGAGAGGATGAGCAGGGCCGAGA
>JAYWIE010000252.1:0-3398 GCA_043789155.1 Rubricoccaceae bacterium
GGAGCGCGGCGGCGAAGCCGTCGGCCGTCTCGACCGCGACCGACGCCGGCGCGCCGATTCCGCCGTCTACCGTGACCGTCGCGGCCTGCGCCGAGGCGAGCGTGACGGGCTCGGTGAACTCGACGCGGACCGTCGTCGCGCTCGTCGCCGTGGCCGTGATGCCGGGCGGCGTCGCGTCGGGCGTGAACGCGAGCGGCGTGCTCGCCATGGCCGTGGTGTTGCCGAGGCCGTCGCGGAGCCCTGTCGCGGTGACCGTCGCCGGACCCGTGAGCGCGGCCGCGAGCGTGAGCGTGACCGTGAGCGCGGCCTCGTCGTAGACGGCGGCCGTGACGCTCGCGCCCGAGACCGCGAACGCGGCCGCGGTGACGTTGGCGGTCGGCTCGTCGAGCGTGACCGTGACGGTCCGGCCGTCTGGCGAGGCGGATGCCGAGACGAGCGTCGGGCCGGCCGTGTCGGGCGCGAAGACGCTGTTGCGGCGGCCCGGCGTGGCCCGGAGCGCGTCCGTGGACGAGGCGAAGTTGCGGGCGGACGTGCTCGGCCCGTCGGGGTCCTTGCGCTCGAGTGACGCGTCGACGCCGCCCCACGCGACGCGGTAGGGCACGGCGTCGATGACGGTCCCGGAGGGCAGCAGCAGGGCCGGGCGGTCGGCGTCGTTGTTGAGCGTCGGGAAGCCGGCGACCTGTACGAACGCGACGCCGGGGTAGGCCGCCGCGAACGCGGCCGCGTCGCGCCCGATGACGACGTAGCCGCCCGGCGCGATCGGCGTCGGCGTGCCGGCGATGACGAGCGGCGCGCTCGCCGAGTCCGCGAAGCGGAGCGCCGCGAGGTCGACGGTCTGGCCCGAGCGGTTAAAGATCTCGACCCACTCGTTCGTCGCGGCGGTCGTCGGCGGCGGGTCGAACATGACCTCGTTGATGATGAGGTCGCGCGGGGCCGGCGTCGCGAAGGTGCCGAAGAAGAGCGTGCCGGACGTCGCGCCGGAGACGTTCCCGGCGGCGTCGGCGATGCCGGTCGCGGTGACGGTGTAGCTCTGCGGGCCCGCGAGCGGCGTCGCGAGGACGAGGCGGACGACCGTGGCCGAGGCGAGCGTCGCGGTCGCCGGCCGGCCGACGCCGCCCGAGACGGCGTAGTTGGCCGGGTTCTGCGCCGTCGCGGCGGTGACGGGTTCGGAGAACGTGACGTCGACGGTCGTCGCCGTGACGGCCTCGGCGGCGTCGATGGCCGGCGGCGTCGTGTCGGGCGCGAAGAGCGAGTTGGTGCGGCCCGGCGTGCCGAAGGCGGGGTCCGTGGTCGAGCCGAAGTTGGCAGCCGACGTGCTCGGCCCGGCCGGGTCGCGGCGCTCGAGCGAGCGGTCCGTCCCGCCCCACGACGCGAGGTACGGCACGGCGTCGAGGTCGGCCCCGCCGAGCGTCAGGCGGACCGTGTCGCCGGTGTTGTTGAGCGTCGGGAAGCCGGCGAGGGCCGTGAAGGCGACGCCGGGGTAGGCCGCGGCGAAGGCCGGTCCGCTCGCGACGAGCACGGCGACGCCGCCCGGCGGCACCACGAGCGGCCCCGGCACCGCGGCCGACGCCCCGCCGGCGGCGTCGACGACGCGCAGGCCGGCGAGGTCCACGGCCGCGGCCGAGCGGTTGACGACCTCGACCCACTCGTTCGTCGACGGCTGCGGCGCGGGCGGGTCGTACGAGATCTCGTTCACGACGACGTCGCCGGGCGCGGGGGCCTGAGCGTGTGCGGCTCCGGCAAGGGCGACGAGGGCGACGAGCGGAAGGGCGGCGCGGGGCGTGAGCATGGGGCGGAGGCAGGACGCGCGGCAAGGTAGAGGCGGCGGTCTCGCCGCACACACCCGCGCCTCGGCCGCGTCTCCGGCCGGACCGCTCCGCGTCCGGCCCCGCATCCGGCCCGGCAGCGGGCGGGCGCGGGACGTACCTTGGGGGCCTGTACCACACACTCCTCGGTTGGATGAGCAAAGCGCGGATGGACCAGAGCTGGGACCGGATGAAGGACCAGATCACCGCCCAGTGGGAGGGCCTCGACGAGAGCGCGCTCAAGAAGGCGCGCGGCAACCTCTCGAAGGTCGTCGACCTCATCGCCGAGCACACGGGCGAGGCGCGGGCGTCGATCATGACCAAGATGTCGGCCTTCATCTGAGGCCTGCGGCTGCCGGTCGCGCCGGCCCGGCGGGGGACGCTAGTTTCCGGAACCCCTTCCAGCCCGCGCCCCGTGACCGAGAGCCTGCCCCCCGAGGACCCGACGACCGCCGCCCCGGCGGCAGCCGAGACTGACGCGCCGCTGCGCGCCCACACGCTCGGCACGCCCGCGCCTGCGGGCCCGGCCACGGACGCCCGCCGCGCCGCCCACGCCGCGCTGCACGCGGCGCTCGGCGCGCAGGCCGTCGAGGTCACGCGCGGCGGCGGCGCGGCCGCGGTCGCCCGCGAGCACAGCCGCGGCAAGATGACGGCCCGCGAGCGCATCGCGGCGCTCCTCGACGCCGGGTCGCCGTTCCACGAGCTCGGCCTCTTCGCCGGGCGCGGCATGTACGAGGACGAGGGCGGCTGCCCCGCCGGCGGCGTCGTGATGGGCCTCGGGCGCGTCGGCGGGCGGCTCGTGCTCGTCGTCGCCAACGACGCCACCGTCAAGGCCGGCGCGTGGTTTCCGATCACGGCCAAGAAGAACCTCCGGGCGCAGGAGATCGCGCTCGAGAACCGCGTGCCCATCGTCTACCTCGTGGACTCGGCCGGCGTCTTCCTGCCGATGCAGGACGAGATCTTCCCGGACCGCGACCACTTCGGGCGGCTCTTCCGCAACAACGCCCGCCTCTCGGCGCTCGGCGTGCCGCAGATCGCCGCCATCATGGGAAGCTGCGTCGCCGGCGGCGCGTACCTGCCCGTCATGTCGGACGAGTCGCTCATCGTCGACGGCACCGGCTCGGTCTTCCTCGCGGGCCCGTTCCTCGTCCAGGCCGCCATCGGCGAGGTGACGGACGCGGAGACGCTCGGCGGCGCGACGACGCAGGCCGACGTCTCGGGCGTGATCGACTACAAGATGCCCGACGACGCGACGTGCCTCGCGACCGTCCGCGACCTGCTCCAGAAGCTGCCGGCCGCGCCGCGCGCCGGCTTCGCCCGCGCCGAGCCCGCCGCCCCGGCCTACGACGCGACGGAGATCGCGGCCGTCTTCCCCGAGGGCCGCCAGACGCCCTACGACGTCCGCGAGGTCCTCGCGCGCGTCGTCGACGCGGACTCGTGGACCGAGGCGAAGGCCGGCTACGGCCAGACGCTCGTCTGCGGCACGGCCCGCCTCGACGGCTGGTCGGTCGGCGTCGTCGCCAGCCAGCGCCTCGTCGTCAAGACGGCCCCGCTCAAGGGCAAGGCGTCGGAGATGCAGATCGGCGGCGTCAT
>JAYWIE010000253.1:0-3398 GCA_043789155.1 Rubricoccaceae bacterium
CGGGCAGGTTCTGGAGGGCGACGTCGTGGACGACGCCGTCGTAGGCGCGCTGCAGGAACGTGGAGTAGATGGCGCAGAACGGGCGCAGGCCCTGCGTGGCGAGGCCGGCGGCGAACACGACGGCGTGCATCTCGGCGATGCCGACGTCGAAGGCGCGCTCGGGCATCGCGGCCATCATCGTGCCGACGCTCGTGCCGGAGGGCATCGCGGCCGTGACGGCGGTGACACGCTCGTCCGCCTGCGCCAGCTCCAGCAGGGCGTCGCCGAAGACGTCCTGCCACTTGGGCCGCTTGGTGCCGGCCGGCGTCGCGACGGCGAGGCTCTTGCCGGTGAGCTTGTCGAACGGGCTCGACGAGGCGTGCCACGTCACCTGGTCCGCCTCGGCCGGGGCGAAGCCCTTGCCCTTCACCGTCATCGTGTGGAGCAGGATCGGGCCGGGGAGGGCCCGGAGATCGCGGAGGCGCTGCGCGAGCGACACGACGTCGTGGCCGTCGATCGGGCCGACGTAGCGGAAGCCGAGCGCTTCGAAGAGCATGCCCGGCGTGAGGACGGCCTTGACGCCGTCCTCGAGGCGGCTCGCCAGCCGCTGCATCGTCCCGCCGCCCATGCCCTTGAGCTTGTCGAGCGCGTCCCAGACCTCGCGCTTGGCCGCGTTCCAGCCGCCGGACGCGCTGAGCTTGGCGAGGTACGCGTGGAGCGCGCCCGACGACGGGTCGATCGAGATCCGGTTGTCGTTGAGGACCACGAGCAGGTCCGTGCCGGCCACGCCGGCGTTGTTGAGGCCCTCGAAGGCGAGCCCGCCCGACATCGAGCCGTCGCCGATGACGGCCACGACGCGCTCGCCGGAGCGCTTGATGTCGCGCGCGACGGCCATGCCGAGCGCGGCCGAGATCGACGTGCTCGCGTGGCCGACGCCGAACGTGTCGTACTCGGACTCCGAGCGGCGCGGGAAGCCCGAAAGGCCGCCGTAGACGCGCTGGCTCGGGAAGGCGTCGCGGCGGCCGGTGAGGATCTTGTGCCCGTACGCCTGGTGCCCGACGTCCCACACGAGCTGGTCCGCGGGCGTCTCGAAGGCCCAGTGCAGCGCGACGGTGAGCTCGACGACGCCGAGGCTGGCCCCGAAGTGGCCGCCGTGGACCGACACGATGTCGATGATGGTCGAGCGGAGCTCGGCGCAGAGCTGCGGCAGCTGCTCGACCGCGAGCCGGCGGACGTCCGCGGGGCTCTCGATGGAGGCGAGCAGGGGGCCGGGAGCGAACCGAAGGTCGCCGTGGGGCAGCGCGGGGGAGTCCGAGGGCATGGCGGCGGGGCAGTCCGGCGGCAAAATAGCCGGACGTGCGCCGCACGGTTCCGGTTCGCGCGGGATTCGGGAAGCGCCTGACCGGGTTCGCCGTTTCGCGCGGTGTCTCCGCAAACGCCTCATTCGGCGACGTCCTTGCGCCGAGGTCTCTCGGCTCGCCTGAAGCCGTGCCGGATGTTGCCGGAGCAAAGGGGAGTGCCGGCACCGGGTCGTGCGCGAGGCGATCCGCGGCTCAGGCGAAAACGAGCGGCTGGCGTGGTGACCAGCCGCCCGAGCCGAGCTAGATGTCCTTGACGACCTCCGGGACGGCCTCGGCGTCGTCGTAGTTGTCGATCTGCGCGCGCTGGAGGCCGCCCGAGAAGTCGACGTACACCGTCTTTGTCTCCGTGTAGAAGTCGTAGACCTCCCATCCGCCCTCGCGGTGGCCGTTGCCCGTCGCTCAGGCGAGTACCGCGTCCGGCTCGAAGCGCACCTGGCGGACCTCGATGCCCATCTCGCGGAGCCGGGCGACCGTCGGCCGAACGGCCTGCTCGACCGACTCCGCCTCGACCGAGCACATCAGCAGCGGGACGCCGTTCATGACGGCCGGGCTCACGTCCGCGTCGAAGACCTCGAACAGCGGGTCGATGTCGCACATCAGGTCCCGGTCCACAACGAGGTCGAAGAAGTAGGTGGTCATGACAGCGCGAGGAGAGCGGGCTGGGCGGAAACCGATCATGGCAGCGTGTGCGGGCACACCTCGACGGAACGGCGGATCTTGGCCGCGTTGTGTTCCGGCACGCGCGGCGTCGAGTAGACGGGAGTCTGACACGCGCCTCGGACTGCGCCGGGGCAGTAGAGGATTCCCCAGGCGTGTCCGCTCGACTTCCGCAGCCGCCACCCGCTGGCAAGGGCGTGCTCGACGGCAGCACGGATCTCTTTGTTGGGGTGGCGCGGAGTATCGGGCATCGGGGAGCGGGCGGCTGCCCGAGGGTACGAACAGCCGCCCGAGCCGTGGCTAGAGGTCCTGAACGATCTCGGGGACAGCCTCGGCGTCGTCGTAGTTGTCGATCTGCGCGCGCTGGAGGCCGCCCGAGAAGTCGACGTAGACCGTTTTCGTCTCCGTGTAGAAGTCGTAGACCTCCCAGCCGCCCTCGCGGTGGCCGTTGCCCGTCGCCTTGACGCCGCCGAAGCTCATGTGCGCCTCGGCCCCGATCGTCGGGCCGTTGACGTACGTGATGCCGGCGTCGAGGTCGCGCATGGCGCGGAAGGCGCGCGTGACGTCGCGGGTGTAGATCGCCGACGAGAGGCCGTAGATGACGTCGTTGGCGACCTCGACAGCCTCCTCGTACGACGAGATCTTGATAACCGAGAGCACGGGCCCGAAGATCTCCTCGCGCGCGACGCGCATGTCGCGCGTGACGCCGGTGAAGAGCGTCGGCTGGAAGAAGAAGCCGTCGTCGAGGCCCTCACCCATCGCGCGCTCGCCGCCGAAGGCGATCGTCGCGCCGTCGGCCCGGGCGACGTCCATGTAGCCCGAGACCTTGTCGAGGGCCTTCTGGTTGATGAGCGGGCCCATCTCGGTCGCGTCGTCGTTGCCGTAGCCGAGCCGCAGCGCCGTCGCCCGCGCCGTCAGCTTCTCGACGACGGCGTCATGAACATCTGCGTGGACGACGAGCCGCGACGTCGCCGTGCAGCGCTGGCCCGCCGTGCCGTACGCGCCCCAGAGCAGGCCCTCGACGGCGAGGTCGACGTCGGCGTCGTCCATGACGATGACCGGGTTCTTGCCGCCCATCTCGAGCGAGACGCGCGCGTGCCGCTCGGCCGCCTTCGCCGCGAGCGCCGAGCCGGTCTCGGACGAGCCCGTGAACGAGATCGCCGCGACGTCCGGGTGGGCCACGATGGCCGCGCCGGTCGCGCCGGCTCCCTGCACGAGGTTCACGACGCCCGGCGGCACGCCGGCGTCGTGGAGCACCTGCACCAGGAGCATCCCCGAGTGCGGCGCGTCCTCGCTCGGCTTGAACACGACCGTGTTGCCCGAGAGGATGGCCGGAAACATCTTCCACGTCGGCACGGCGACCGGGAAGTTCCACGCCGTGATGAGGCCGCAGACGCCGAT
>JAYWIE010000254.1:0-3391 GCA_043789155.1 Rubricoccaceae bacterium
AGCCGGTGAGGCCGCGCCGCCACGCGCGGAACCCGTCCGGGTCCGTCCGCCACGGGAAGGCCTCGAAGGCGGGCTTGAGCGGGCGCTCGGGCGTTTCCGGGTGGTGCGCGAGGACGTGGTACGAGAACTCGCGCCACGCCAGCTCGGCGAGGAACTTGGCGCGGTCCTCGGCCGGCGCGTGCGCCTGCGAGACGGCCGCGTGGACCTGCCGCGGGCTGACCTCGCCCCAGTGGAGGTGCGGCGACAGCCGCGACGTCCCCTCGACGGCCGGGCGGTCGCGGGCCGCGTCGTAGCCCGTCAGGACCGAGGCGACGAGGGCGTCGAGCCGCGCCTGCGCGCCGGCCTCGCCGGGCGTCCACGTCGCGCGCATCGTCGTAGCCCAGTCCGTGCCGTCCTGCGCCTCGGGCGTCAGGCCGAACGCGTCGAGGTCGTCGGACGCCGGCCACGCGGCGGGCGCGCGCAGCTCGGGCACGGGCAGCGGCTCGCCGACGACCGTCTCGGCCTGCACCTTGCGCCAGAACGGGCCGAAGACGCCGTAGGAGCCGCCCGAGCCCGTCCGGATCGCGCGCGGGTCGTGGAGGAGCTGCCCGCCGAACATCGTCGCCCGGATCCCGGCCGCCGCCAGGCCCTTCCCGATGGCGGCGTCGCGGGCGGCGAGGTGCGGCTCCGTGGACGCCTGCCAGAGCACGCGGTCGGCCCCGGTCTCGCGGGCGACGTCGGCGAGCGCGCCGAGCGTCGGGCCCGCGCGGAGCGTGAGGCGCGAGCCGTGGGCGTCGAGGTCGGCGGCGAGGGCCGCGAGCGACTCGTGGAGCCACCAGCGGTGCGCGCCGCCGGGGGCCCACGGGTCCTCCTCGTCCGGGGCCCACACGAAGACGGGCACGACGGCCCCGCGCTCGGCGGCGTGCGTGATCGCCGGGTGGTCGGCGAGGCGGAGGCTGCGCGAGAGCCAGACGACGGTCGTGTTCATAGGTTAGGTCCGGGTTCACCCGGCGGGTTCACCCGACCGAGACGGGAGGGCGAACGGGTGTTCGCCGCGCAGCCCGCGCCGGTTCCGCCGTCCGTATTGCCCTGCGCACGCACAGGGGAGTGCAACGACGTCCGGGCTCCGGCAGCACGATGACCGGTCGGAGTGCGGACGCCTCGGCGAGGCGTCCCTACCCCCGCCGAGCGTAAGCCAGGTAGGGCGTGCTCGCCGAGCGCGCCGCGGCCGAGCGCGACCGTCTGAAGCGAAACAGATCAGCCGGATTCGGCATCACGCGCCACGGAGGCGAGCGAGGGTGGCCTCGTCGAGCAGGTCCGCGAGGCTCGTCCCGCCGGACGGCCGGGGCGCGTCCCGCGGGTCCGGCTGCTTCGGGCCCTGCTGCTTCGGGCCCGACCGCCGCGGGTCCTCCCGCCGTGGCTCCTCCCGCCTCGAGTCCGGCCGCCGCGGGTCCGGCCGGGACGTCCGTGTGGCCTCCGAGCGCGTCGGCTCGGGCTGCGCCGGCTCCGCGCGGTCCGCGCCGCTTCGCCGGAGCGACCGCGCGGGCTGAGCCGGCGCACCGGGCTCGGCCGTCGACTCGGCCGTCGGCTCGGCCGTCGGCTCGGCCTTCTTCGTCGTCAGGTTGATCGTCTTCTGGACAACCGGCACGAAGCCCTTCGGCCGCTTCGGCCGGCCGGACGCGCCCGACGACAGGTCGAGCGTGAAGCCCGAGCGGGGCGTCTCCTGAGGCGTCTCCTGGGGCGTTTCAGGCATCGCTCAGGTCCCGGGCACGTGCTCGTACACCGCCGCCTCGCCGTCCTCGCTTACGAGCAGCACGTCGTACGGCTGCCGCGTCGGGCCCTGCTCCATCCCGACCGAGCCGATCGGCATGCCGGGCACGGCGAGGCCGGCGGCGGCGGGGCGGTCGGCGAGCAGCCGGCGGACCGCGCTCGGCGGCACGTGCCCCTCGACGGCGTAGCCGCCGACGGTCGCGATGTGGCACGCCGCGAGGTCGCCCGGCATCCCGAGGCTGTCGCGGACGGCCGCGAGGTCGTCCGTGTCCACGGTCTCGACGCGGAACCCGCCGCGCGCCATCGCCTGCGCCCACGTCGAGCAGCAGCCGCACGTGGGCGACTTGTAGACCGTCAGCACAGGCGCGCTGGCCGGCGTCGCAGCGGGCGTGGCGTCGGTGGCCGCCGTGTCGGCGGACGTGACGTCGGCGTCCGGCGTGCGGCACGCGGCGGCCGTCAGGACGAGCAGGGCGAGGGTGAGGCGCGTCATGGGATCACTGCGGGCCGGTGGCGGGGACGGAGGGCGCGGCCGTCGGGGCAGCGGGCGACGCCATCGCGCCGGGCTCGGCCGGAGCCGGGCCGGTGGAGACGGTCCCCATGCGCGGCGTCGGGACCGGCGTCGCGCTCGCGGCCGGCGCGTCGGTGAGCGGCTCGGTCACCATCTGGTTGTCGGCGTCGGCGACGGCGTCGCGGTGCGCCTCGAGCGCGCCGTTGTCGGCGTGGCGCGGCGAGCCGCCGTCGGTGCGGCCCTCGACGGTGCAGCCGACGGCGAGCGTGACGAGGAGGGCGAGCGGGAGGAGGCGGCGCATGGAGTCGGTTGGGTGCGGGACCCGTAATCTCGCACGGCAACGCCCGCGCCCAACGCCCCGATCCCGTGCCCGACCTCGCTTCACCCGTTCCTCCCGCACCCGGCGCGGACTCGCCCGGCGCGGGCTCACCTGGCACGGATTCGCCCGGGGCTGTATCGCCCGGGACGACGTCGCCCGAGGCGGCCGCCGCCGCGCTCGTCGCGGTCGACCCGCGCCTCGAGCCCGTCTTCGCCGCATACGGCCCGTTCGTCCCCGCACGCACCGAGGACGAGACGGCGACGGCGCTCGTCCGCTCGGTCGTCTACCAGCAGCTCTCGGGCCGCGCCGCGGCCACGATCCACGGCCGCGTCCTCGCCGCCTTCGGCGAGCCCGGCTCGGGCGACAGCGGCGTGCCGGACGTCGCCGCCATCGCCGCGGCCCCGCTCGACGCCCTCCGGGCCTGCGGCCTCTCGCGTGCCAAGACCCTCGCCCTCCACGACATCGCCGAGCGCGCCCTCGACGGCCGGCTCCCGGACCGCGACGCCCTCGCCGCGATGCCCGACGCCAACGTCGAGCGCGCCCTCGTCGCCGTCCGCGGCGTCGGCCCGTGGACGGCCCACATGCTCATGATGTTCACGCTCGGCCGCCCCGACGTCTGGCCCGTCGCCGACCTCGGCGTGCAGGAGGGCTACCGCATCCTCTCGGACGCCGACGCGCGCCCGACGCCCGCCGAGCTGCTCGCCCTCGGCGAGCGCTACCGCCCGTACCGCTCCGCCGCCGCGTGGGCCATGTGGCGCGTCGTGGACCTGGTGCGGGAAGGGTTGAAGGGTTGAAGGGTTGAAGGGTTGAAGGGT
>JAYWIE010000255.1:0-3386 GCA_043789155.1 Rubricoccaceae bacterium
CGAGACGATGGCGACGCGCGGGCGCAGCCCGACCTCGACCCGGGCCGCCCCGACGGACGCGAGCGCGGCCACGTGGTGCGGCCCGAGCCGCGTCCCGGCCGCGACGAGCACGCGCCCAGCGGGCGCGTCCGACCCGCGGCGGTGCACGGCTTGCCCCGCCGCGATGTCGGCGTCGAGCACGTCGGCGACCCCGTCCGCGACGCGCAGCCGCTCGACCGGGACGACGGCGTCCGCGCCCGCGGGCAGCACCGAGCCCGTCGTGACGTCGACGCACGCGCCGGGCGGGCTGACGTGCCGCGGCTCGCCCGCGTGCTGCGCCGACGCGACCGGGAAGCGCGTCTGTCCGCCCGCGACGTCGGCGCTCCGCAGCGCGACGCCGTCCATCGCGACGCGGTCGAACGGCGGCAGGTCGCGGTCGGCACGGACGTCCAAGCGCAGCACGCGGCCGGCGGCACCGGCGAGCGCGACCGTCTCGGTGCCGAGGCGGCGAACGTGTCGGGCGAGCAGGCGGTCGGCGTCCGGGACAGAGAGCACGGCGGCGGCGTGGGCGGGACGGGATGGTACGGGCGGCGGGCTCGTTGTCGAACGGCCGGTGAAATGGGCCGCCCGGCTGATGCAGCGGGTTCCACTGCGCGGCGCGCCTCCGTATGTTCCACGCGTCGGGCCGCACGGCGGTCCGGAGCCGGTCGCCCGGCGTTTCGCCTCGGTAGCTCAGTGGTAGAGCATGCGGCTGTTAACCGCAGGGTCGTAGGTTCAAATCCTACCCGGGGCGCAAACGATCCCCGTATCTGGCTGCGCTGCAGCGAGATACGGGGATCGCTCATTTGTGAGCACGGGCAGATGTAAAGGTTTCAGCCCGCTCCTGCTTGACGCCGGCCAACTCTCGACGCCACGTCCGCGGCTTACCCGTCCGTTCCACTGGCGGTAGGCCCGCGCGGGCCACTCGGCGGCGCGCCACGCAGCCCACAGCACGCGCTCTGGCCCAGCCTCGACACGCGCCGGGTGGACGGTAAGGCCCGCCGGCCCGTCGCGGTCTGCCTCGACGCACTCGCCCTCGTGGAAGCGTGCCTGCTCGGCGAAGTCGAACGGCTCCGGCCGCGTCGCGCCGGGCGTGTCGAGCAGCAGCGTCGGCACGGGCGCGCCCGCCGGGAGCGTGACGTCTTCCCGGTCGTCCCGCCGCACGTCGAGTACGCGCCGAGGGCGAGCGGCTCGTGCCCGTGCTGACGGCGATGCAGCAGTGGGGCGTCGGCTACAGGGTGGACGAGGCGTGAGACAGACGGCGCGGCGTGCCGCGCGCGCTCACGTCGGGCTCGCCGCCTCGTCCGCGACCAGGCCGTCCTGCTCGACAGGTGCCTCGGCAGACGGCGCGGCGCGTGTGGACGTCTCGAGCACGATCTGAAAGATCAGCGGGGCCACGATCGTCGCGTCGGACTCGACGATGAACCGCGGCGTCTCGGCGGCGAGCTTGCCCCAGGTGATCTTCTCGTTCGGGACCGCGCCGGAGTACGAGCCGTAGGACGTCGTCGAGTCCGAGATCTGGGCAAAGTAGGCCCAGAGCGGCGTCCGCCGGTCCATGTCCTGCTCGAGCATCGGGACGACGCAGATCGGGAAGTCGCCGGCGATGCCGCCGCCGATCTGGAAGAAGCCGATGCCGCGGCCGACGGCCGCGCCGGCCGCGGCGTCCTGCGTGTGAGCCGTGTACCAGTCCGCGAGCCACGTCATGAACTCGATACCGTGCTTGACCGTGTGCGGGCTCTTGACGTCGCCCTGGAGGATGTGCGAGGCGTAGATGTTGCCCGTCGTGGAGTCCTCCCAGCCCGGCGTGACGATGGGCAGGTCCTTCTCGCAGGCGGCCACGAGCCACGAGTCCTTCGGGTCGATCTGGTAGAACTCCTCGAGACGGCCCGAGCGGAGGATGCGGTAGAGGACCTCGTGCGGGAAGGCGCGGCGGCCCTCGGCCTCCATCGCGTGCCACTCGTCCACGAGGGCCCCTTCGAGCCGGCGGAAGGCCTCCTCCTCGGGGATGCACGTGTCCGTGACGCGGTTCATGCCGCGCTCGAGCAGCGCCTGCTCGTCGGCGGGCGTGAGGTCGCGGTAGTTCGGGACGCGCTCGTAGTGGTCGTGGGCGACGAGGTTGAAGAGGTCCTCCTCGAGGTTGGCTCCGGTGCACGAGATGACGTGGACCAGGTCCCGGCGGATCATCTCGGCGAGGCTCAGCCCGATCTCGGCCGTGGACATGGCCCCGGCGAGCGAGACGAGCATCCGGCCGCCGGCGTCGACGTGGGCGCGGTAGCCCTCGGCGGCGTCGACGAGCGCCGCGGCGTTGAAGTGGCGGTAGTGGCGCTTGAGAAAGTCGGAGACGGTCGTGTCGGGCATCGGGGCGGAGGCATCGGGTGAGGACGGGACCGTACGACGCGCCCGCCCCAAACGATTCCGCCCGGCCGCCGGCGCGGCCGTGTACCCGGCTGCCTGGCGGCCTACCCGGCGCGCCGGTGGGGTGCGCCGACCTGCGCCCGGACGCGCAGGGCGGTCCGGGTGCGGAAGTGGCCGGGCCCGCCGGCGGCCGTCGCGACGCGCACGGCCTCGTCGGCGGCGCGGACGGCCTCGTCGGTGCGGCCCTGTCGGTCGCGGAGGCGCGCGAGGCAGGCGAGCGCGGTCGAGCGGCGGATGTCCTCGGGCGTGAGCGCCGCGTCGATGTCGGACACGCTCGCGGTGATGAAGCGGTCGGCCGCGGCGAGGTCGCCCTGGTCGAGCGCGATGCGGCCGCGCTCGAGCGCCACCCACGGCGCGGCCGGGTCGCCTGCGGTGCGGCGCGCCGCCTCGCGGGCGAGGGGCTCGGCCTCGGCGAGGCGGCCCTGCTCGCGGAGCGTGCCGGCGAGCTGCATCATCGCGACGGCCGTGAACGGGTGGTCGTCGCCGAGCGTGGCGACGTTGGCCGCGAGGACCTGCCGGTAGAGGCGCTCGCCCTGCCGGTAGAACGGCTGCGCCGCGGCGGGGTGCGGGCCGGCCGCGGCGAGGTAGCCGCGCGCGGTCACGACCGAGGCGAGGTTGCTGCGCGCGGTCGCGACGAAGACGTGGCGCGGCCCGAGGCGGCGCAGGTCCCACGCGAGCACGTGGCCGAAGGTGCGCTCGGCCTCGACGAGCCGGGAGCGCTCGCGGAGGATGAGGCCGAGGTTGCTGAGCAGCGTCACCGTGTCGAGGTGGTCCGGCCCGAGCCGCGCCCGGGCGACGCCGACGGCCTCGCGGGCGACGGCCTCGGCCCCGGCGAGGTCGCCCTGCGAGCGGCGGATGGTCGCGGCGAGGCTGAGCGCGTTCGCGACGTCGCCGGCGGGCGCGTCCGGCGAGCGGCGCAGGACGGCGAGGGCGGCCCGGACGAGCGAGTCCGC
>JAYWIE010000256.1:0-3380 GCA_043789155.1 Rubricoccaceae bacterium
GTTCGCTGGGCGGCGGGCGCTGCGGACGGCCCACCGGGACCTGCGGCGGGCGCAGCGCCGGACCGCCGCGGCCGAGCGGGCCGCGGGCCGGGCGGCCGAGCGCGAGCGCGTCTCGCGCGACCTCCACGACACCGTCGGGACGGGCCTCGCGGGCGTCGTGGCGGGCCTGGAGGCGCTGCGGCTCGAGGGCGGCATCGCGCTCGGGCCGGTCGAGCAGGCCGCACGCGAGACACTCGTGCAGCTGCGCGAGTCCGTGTGGGCACTCGGCCCGCAGGCGCTCACGCTCGGCCGGCTCGGGGCGCACGTGCAGCGGCTCGTGCGCCTGCGGGCGGCGTCCGGGGGGCTGCGCCTGACGGTCGAGGTGGCGGCGTCCGACGCCGACGTGGCCGTCGAGCCTGAGGCGGCGCTGCACCTTTCGCGGATCGTGCAGGAGGCCGTCGCGAACGCGGCGGCGCACAGCGGCGGGACGTCCGTGGCCGTGCGCCTTGCCGCCGGGCCGGCCGGCGTGAGCGTCGCCGTGGCCGACGACGGGGCCTTCTGCGGCGCGAGCGACGGCGCGGGGCAGGGCCTCGCCTCGATGCAGGCCCGCGCGGACGCGCTCGGGGCGGCGTTCGCGCTCGAGCGCCGCGCGGCCGGGACGACCGTGACGGTGCGCCTGCCGCCGGCCGGCGCGCGGTAGACGCGCGGTAGACGCGCGGTAGACGGGCAAACTCCCCCGTTCCGGGGAGGCGCGGCAGCGCCGGGCGGTCCGACGTTAGGCCGTCCTTCCACCGCCCCGATGCCGCTCCTGCTCCGCTCGCTCGCCGCCCTCGCCCTGCTCGCCCTCGCCGCCGCGCCCGCGCGGGCGCAGTGGACGCGCGTCCCGCTCTCGCCCCAGATCACCGAGCCCGCCCAAGTGGCGCTGTTCGGCTTCGCCGAGGCCTTCGGCGACAACCTCTTCGTCTCGACCGGCTTCGGCATCTCGCAGACACCGACCTCGACCGTCAGAGAGTACGTCTTCGTCACACGCGACGGCGGGGCGACGTGGGCTCCAGTCCCCGAGTTCACGGTTGATATCAACAACAGCGGCGGCGTCCGCCTCGGCCGGCCGGCCGTCGCCGACGGCGCGCTGTACGTGCCGCGCCTCCGGTCCACGGACGGCCAGCCGGCAACGTCGACGGTCCTCAGGACGACGACCGGCACGTCGTGGACCGTCCCTGCGGCGTCGGGGCTCAATCCAGACGACGACGTGCTGACGAACGTAGCCCGGCAGGGCGGCGTGCTCTACGGCCAGGCGCAGCGTGGCGGTGGCAGCACGGCGACGGCGTCCGTGTACCGCTCGGCCGATGAGGGCGCGACGTGGAGCCTCGTCAGGACGCTCGGCGAGTCCCGGCGGCTGTACTCGGCCGGGAGCGTCCTGCTCCGCGGCTCGCTCGGCACCGAGCTCGGCCAGCGCTCGGCCGACGGCGGCGTCACGTGGACCTCGCACGGGACGCAGATCTACACCGTCGCCCGGAACACGGCCGGCGTGACGCTGGCCGGCGCTCTCGGCACGGTCCAGCGCTCGACCGACGGCGGGGCCACGTTCGCGGCCGTCCCGGCTGCGGCGACCGGCTTCGGCGGCTCGCTCGCCCTCAGCGCGTGCAACGCAGCGTTCGTCGGCGTCGTCGCAGGCGTCGTCAAGCGCTCCGACGACGGCGGCCTGACGTGGACCGCCTGGGGCGACGGCCTGCCGGGCAGCGGGGGCAACGTGCGGCAGCTCTCGTGCAGCGCCGGCGGCCCGGCGGCCGGCGGCCCGACCTACGTCTATGCGGCCACGACCGACAGCGGCGGCACGGGCGCGGGCGTCTACCGCCGCGACCTCGCGCAGATGCAGACCGCGGCCGCAGACGCGCCCGACGCGCTCCGCCTCGCGCTCGCCGTCGGCCCCAACCCGGCGAGCCGCACCGCGACGCTCCGCTTCGCGCTCGCAGAGGCGCAGACGGTCCGCGTGAGCGTCACCGACGCGCTCGGCCGCGTCGTGCTCGCGCTCGAGCGCCCGCTCGGGGCCGGCCCGCAGGCGCTCGCGCTCGACGTCGCCGGACTGGCCCCGGGCGTCTACGTCGCCCGCACCGCCACGTCGGAGACGTCCGCCTCGGTCCGTCTCACCGTCACCCGCTGATCCCCTTCTTACCGCTCCGATGCCCTTCGCCTTCCGCCTCGCGCTCCTTCTCGCCCTCGTCTCCGTCGCCGCGCCCGCCCGGGCGCAGTGGCGGCCGAACGCCGGCGGTGCCGTCGGCAACTACCAGAACCTCGGCCCGCTCGCCGACAACGTCGCCGCCGACGGGCTCGACGTCATCACGGCCGACGCCAACGGCCGCGTCTTCGCCTCGCGCACCGGCGGCGCGACGGCCCTCAACTCCGGCACGGCGATCCCCTACGTCGTCGCGCAGGTCGCCGTCGGCGGCGGCACGTTCGTCGCGAGCACCGGGACGTACCGGTCGGACAGCCCCGGCAGCGGCGTCCACCGCTCGACCGACGGCGGGGCGACGTGGACGCTCGTCTCGCCGGGCCTCGCCGCGGCCGTCGGCCGGACGACGTTCTCCATCCGCGGCCTCGGCGTCGACGGGCCGGCACTCTATGCGTCGCTCTACTGGGACAACACTCCCAACGGCTACGGGCTATACCGCAGCGCCGATGGCGGTACGACGTGGGTGCTCGTCTCCCGGCCGACCGCCACCTTTCTCGGCTTCCAGCGGATGTTCCGGCAGCAGGGCGCGCTGTTCGTGTTCGTCGTCAATGGCAACGGGGGGGTCGGCAACGGCCTGTACCGCTCGGCCGACGACGGCGCGACGTGGGCCGACGTCACGCCGGCTGCGCTGCGTTACACCTCGGGCTCACTCCCGATCCCGACCGAGATGTACGGCACGTCCGACGCCGCGACCGGCGCGCTCTACGTCGGCGCGCGGCTCGCGTACACGACGACGCCGGCCGGGCCGTACGGACACCCGCTCTACCGGAGCACGGACGGCGGGGCGACGTGGGCGCGCCTCTACACGCCGCTCCAGGCACCGGGTGCGCCCGACGCGGAGGCGCTCGGCCGCTCGACCGTCCACTCGGTCGCCGTCGCCGGGAGCACGCTGGCCGCGACGGTTCTCCCGCTCGTCTCGGGCTACCCGCCCGAGTCCGGCCTCTGGCTCTCGGCCGACGGCGGGCAGACGTGGCAGCGGACCGTCCGCACCTCGAGCGGGATCCGCTATGCCAACGCGAGCGAGATGCACCGGGGCAGCCTCGTCGTCGCCGTGGGCGGCCTGCTCTACACCGACCTCGGGGCGGCCGCGCCGTCCGCCCTCGCCGCCACGCCGGACCCGTCGGTCGTCCCGACGACGACGGACAGCCTCCGGGTGACGCTCGCGGGCGTC
>JAYWIE010000257.1:0-12170 GCA_043789155.1 Rubricoccaceae bacterium
CCTGGACGTGGCCATCGAGAAGGCCGAGGACGCGTCCGGCAGCCCCGCTGGCAGCCGACCACGTGAGCGTGTGGCGCCCACTCGGACTCGCCGTGCTGACCACACGCGCGCCCCCTGCCTGGATGGCGATTTCCTCGCCCGACGCCCACGCGAGTGGCTGGAACCGGACGTCGATGCGGCCTTCGGGGGCAGACATGAACGTCTGCGTGTGTCTGGCGTCGTTGCCCGGTGCGGGTTGAACGGACGCGTCGCACCCGGCGAGGGCGAGGGCGGCGGTAAGCGCCAGGACGAGCGCAGCCGGGGACGGATTGGAGCGGGACATTGCGGGTGCGGGTAGAGTGCTCCGCAACGTCCACTTTGCTTACTCCGCTGATTACGGAGCCCTCTCCCGAAAGGACAGGAGGTTTCTCCAGATCGTGCCCGCGGCGATTCCGGTGGGGCATTCGCCTGCCTTCAGGACACGCTTCTGCTCCCCTCTGCTCGCCCGCAGACTGCGTCAGGGCGTGCGAGGGCCGAGCCCCTGAGCCCACGCCCAGGCGGCGGCCTCGCGGCTCGACGTGACGCCGAGCTTCTGGTAGACCCCCGTGAGCGTATTGCGGACCGTGCTCTCGGAGACGAAGAGCGTCTCGGCGATTGCCGGGTTCGAGAGCCCCCGCGCGAGGAGCCCGACGATGTCCCGTTCGCGTTCGGAGAGGCCTGAGAGCGCGTCTGCCGGGTCGCTCGGAACGACGAGCCAGCGGCCTCCGCCGCGGGCAACCGCCTTGATCGCCTCGACGAGCGTCTCCTCGGACTGGTCTTTGGTGACATAGCCGGAGGCACCCGCGTCGAGGAGACCCTGGACAAAGCCGCGCCCGGCGTGCGCCGTAAAGGCGAGGACTCGGACGGCAGACCCCCGGAGCGCACGGGCGACCTCGACCCCGGAGAGGCCCGGCAGGTCGACGTCGAGCACGACGACATCGGGCGCAAGCGTGCGGGCGAGCCGGAGGGCCTCGTCGCCGTCACCCGCTTCGGCGATAACGGAGATCTCGGGGTCTGCCTCGACAGAGCGCCGAACGCCCGCCCGGAGGGCCGGATGGTCGTCGACGAGGAGCACGGTGATCATCGCGGTCGCGCGGCTTGTGGGGTGCCTGCCCGGGATGCAGGGCGCCAGAGGGTCCGGCGCAGAGGCCGGGGAGCGGGGACGACGATACGGACCTCGGTGCCGGCACCGCCCGGACCGGGGCGGACGGCGAGCGCCCCCCCGAGCGCGCGGGCGCGCTCGGCCATGCCGACGAGGCCAAAGTGGCCATCGGCAAGGAGGCGTCTCTCTGCCGCGGCGCCGGTTGCGAAGGCGGGAGGCAGGCCGTGCCCGTCGTCCCGGACGACGAGTTCGGCGGCCGGCGGCTGCCCGCGCTCCGGTGCCAGCGTCCGGAGAAACACCCATGCCGTGCGAGCCTGGCCATGCGCGGACGCATTGGCCAGCGCTTCCTGAACGACGCGGTAGAGGGCGAGCTCGACCTCAGGCGCGAGCCGGTCGGCGTCGGCCGAGACGCGGACGAGCAGGGGTTGGGGTGCGCCGGCCCACCGCTCGGCGAGGTCGCCGAGCGCGGCGGCGAGCCCGAGCTGGTCGAGTGCCGGCGGTCGGAGATCGGCCGCGAGCGCGCGGAGGTCGGCGCTGACCTCCCGGACCCGGGCCTGGTCGTCCGGTCCGCCCTGTCGGGCGAGGACGGCGAGGTCCTGAAGCGGGCCGTCGTGGATCTCGCGCGCGACCCGGGTCCGCTCGGCCTCACGGGATGCCGAGTCGTTACGGGCGAGCGCGAGCAGCAACGCTGCGCGGCGCCGGGACCGAAGCATGACGGCACCGAGGACGACCGTCGTCATAAGGACGCCAGCGATCAGGGTGACGGAAAGGAGAGGCCACTCCTGGCGAAGCGTCATCGAGAGCGTCCCGTGGCCAACGCCGACGCCGACCGAGCGGATGGTCGGCGCAGGAGCGTGTGCGCTGAGGACCGTCTGGAGGGCAGTGACGGTCGACGCGTCGAGGCGCAGCGTGTTCGACGAGGGACCGGTGCTGAGTTCGACCCAGGCGACGCCGCCGGGGCCGGCCCAGACCTCATAGCCGAGCGCTTCGGGAGTCCCCCCGACGGCCTTCGGATTGTCCACCGTGCGGACCAGGAGGATGCCGCCGGCGACGGGGTGGGGCTCGGTGTCAGGCTGCATCACAGGGGCTCAGACGGCACGGTTGGTCCCTACCGGACGACGACGCGAGCGGTGCGTGCTCTATCGCGAACGACGTAGACGCCGGCCGGAAGGCTGGAAAGGTCCAGCACCACCTCGGCGTCCGAGACAGCACCGAGCGTAACCGCCCGGACGCGGCGGCCGAGTGCGTCGTAAACCTCGACGGACGACGCGCCGGCCCCGCGGAGCGTGACGGACCCCGTCGTCGGGTTCGGGAAGACGTCGAGGCGCGCCGTGCCGGCCGAGGCCGGGCCCGACTCGCCAGCGACGACACGGGTACCGTACGTCCGGCCACCCACGACGGCGAAGGCGAGCGCGTAGTCGTCGCGGTCGCTGAAGTCGCTGCACGGCTCGCAGCCCCCTCCCCCCCCGATGAAGCCGATCCCGTGGACGGCCGCGAAGCCGTAGATGAAGCTAAAAAACTGCTTCGTCGCCACGGGCGCAGCCGTGCCGGTCAGCTGTGGGATCTGGGTCTCGCCGCGCCCGGCCCCACGGTAGCAGAGCGTCGCGCCGGGGTTCGGGCTGTCGAAGGCCAGCCCGAGGTCGCACGCGAAGAACGGCGTCGGCACGCCCAGCGCTCCGCCGGCGAGGACGGCGCGGACGCTCGTCGTGGCCGCGTCGAAGCGGACCGGGACGGTGTCCTGGCTGAGCTGCGCGAAGGCGGCCGAGAAGCGCGTCGTGACGAGCGTGAAGGCGTCGCCCGAGGCCGCCGTGACGCGGTAGCGGAGGTACTCCGTTCGCGACTCGTCCCGAGGCCGGAAGATGGTGGCCGGGCGCGTGAGGTCGACGCGGTACTCCCACTCGTTGCCGACGGCGAGCGGGACGTAGCCCCGCGGGTCGAGCGGGTCGGGCGTCTGGGCGAGCGCCGGCAGCGCGGCGAGCAGTGCGAGCGCGGTGAGAAGCGACCGGTTCATCGGGTTGGAGGATGGGCGCGGATCAGCGCGCGACGACCAGACGTGCCGTGGCGGTGGCCGCGGCACTCGCGACGCGGACGGTGTAGACGCCCGCCGAGAGGGCCGACGTGTCGAGCGCGAACGAGTGGGGGCCTGCCGCGAGCGGGCCGTCGTGCAGCGTAGCGACGCGGCGGCCGAGCGCGTCGGCGACCGTCACCGCGGCCCATCCTGACGGCGCGTCGAGGGCGACGCGGACCGCTCCTCTCGCGGGCGTCGGGAAGACGGACACGGAGAGCGACGCCGGGGGCGGCCCGGCCTCGCCGGCCACGGCCAGCTGGTAGCCCGTGACGCGGACCCGCAGCGGCACAGGGAGCCCGGCGTGGTAGACCAGCAGCGTGTCGACGCTAGCGAATGCCGGCTCGCCGGCCGGCCGGCACGACGCGCAGTACCCGGTGAGGACGACCGAGAGGGCTCCCCCAGGCGTCAGCGTCTGGTCCAGGTGCGTCGAGTAGTAGATCTGGTCGCGGCACGTCCGGTACCGGTAGCAGTTCATCCAGACGACGCGCTCCGGGCTGGTGCCGGTCACCGTCACCCGCGCGTAGATGCCCCGCGAGCCCACCGCCTGTGCCCCGGCAGCCATGCGAAGGCTGTCGATGGCGACCGCCGACGTCCCGGCGTTGCGGATCACGAGCGGGGCCGCGCCCGAGCCGTCGTAGGGGTCGGCCGAGACGGCCAGGACGGGCTGCGAGGCCGGCGCGGCGGCGAGCCCGAACAGGATGGCGACGGCCAGAAGCGTGCTGCGCATGGGAGACGAGGTGTCAGCGGGCGACGGTGAAGCGAGCGGCCGAGGGCCGGCCTGCGCCCTCGACCCGGACGAGGTAGACGCCGGCCGGGAGCGTGGACGTGTCCAGCGCGAAGACGTGCTCGCCCTGCGTGAGCGGTCCGTCGTGGACGGTGGCGACGGGGCGACCGAGCGCGTCGACGACCTGCACCCGGACGCTCGGGGACGGGCGTGCCGGCGAGACGCGCACGCTCATCCGGTCGCCGGCCGGGTTGGGGAAGAGGTCGACGCGCGCCGCGCCCGTCTCAGGGGCCGCCTCGCCCGCGACGGTGAAGCCGGCCGTGACCGGCTGGTCCGAGCGGAGCACGCGCTGCGGCGCAGGCCCGAGCTGCTCCATCACGACCCAGATGTGCCCATCCGGGCCAAGCATCGCGTAGTTCACATACTCGTTGCCGCTGAGGCTTACCGGCATCCGGCCGCCCACGGTCCACGTCTGCCCGCCGTCGGCCGTGACGTAGATGATGCCGCGGGCGAGAATCGCGACCGCGCGGCCGAGGCCGCTCGGGCCCGGCCCGGCGTCGAGCACGCCGGCGGCCAGACTGTAGCCGACGCCGTCGTAAGGCTGCGGCAGCGAGATCGGGGCCGACCACGACCGCCCGCCGTCGCTGGTCCGCCACGCGAACAGGCCGTCGTTGGGGACCTCGACGCCGACGGCGATCGCGCCTTCGCAGAGCGCACTGTTGGCGAGGCCGCACGCAGGCGCACCGGCCTGCACGCTGCCCGGTGTTGCGACGGCCGCGATGGCGGTGACTTGAAACTGGAACGCGGCGTAAAACGAGGTCAGTTCGTAGCTCGCTCCACCGTCGTCGGAGGTGAGCACGCCGTCGCTGGCGTAGAGCAGCCGGCCGGAGGGCAGCAGCGCGAAGCCGAGCGCGGATGGTCCGAGACCGCCCGGCGTCGGCCCCGGAGTCCGTGTCCACGTCCGGCCGCGGTTGTCTGAGAAATGGGCCGTTCCGCCGGCGGCGATGCGCCCGGCGTGGGGGTGTCCGGGAGGCATCTCCAGGATCGCCCCTGGACGCCTAGGGCCGTCTCCGTCGTAGAAGTTCATCGTCACACCGCCATCCGTAGAGAAGAGCCACAGCGCCCCGCGGGATCCGGAGCCGACAAGCGTGTCACCGCGGGGCCCCAGAGGCAGGAGCGACCCTACGCCAGGGTTAGCGTAGCCGAGCGCGCGCCAGCGGCCGCTTGGCGCGCCCGTCGGGCCGGGCACGTAGACGTACGACGAGTCACTGCTTCCTCCGAAGAGCGTGCCGTCCTGCGCAAACGCAATCGCACTGAGCTTGAGCGGCCGGCTGTCGGGTCCGACGGTGCTCCACGAGTAGACGCCCGTGCCTGGCTCCGGAAAGTCCTGTGCGTGCGCCGAAGCAGACAGCACCGCTAGGAACACGAGGTAGGAGAAACAGCGCATGACGGCAGAGGAAGCGTGCAGGCGTTTCAGGCGAGGAGCCACCTTGGTACGCGCGAGAACGTACGCGGGAAACCCGGCCGCGCACAGGCACGGCCGGGTCCCCCACCAACGCGCGCGTTACCGTGCGACCGACACCCGCCGGACCTCGGTCCAGGCGGCACCAGTCTCGGGCGTGACGCGGACCTGGACGACGTTGATACCCGGCGCGAACGAACCTGCCTCGAAGGCGAGGTCGTGCCGCTCAGCCGTCATCGGGCCGTCGTGCTGGACGGCCACGCGGCGGCCGAGCGCGTCGTAGACCGACACCGAGGCCGCCGCCGCCGGTTCTGCGACCGAGATGCGGACGGTGCCCCGGCTCTCTGTCGGGTTCGGGTACACCCACACGTCGTCGACGTAGCCCTCCCGCGAGGCGAGCGTCTGGCGGGCGTGAGGCTGTTTCCACCCGCCGACCGACCGGCAACACCCCGACCGGCGGAGCCACCCGGGAAGCCACCCGGGAAGCCACCCGGGAAGCCACTGAGATCGGCGTCCGGGAGCTCCGCAGCAGCGAGGGCGGCGGTGGGGGGGCGCTGAACGAACGAGACGTTGCGGTGACGAATGCGTTCCAGCGGCGCGGGGTTAGGAATTCGCGCTGTCGCCGTGTCGCTCACGGTTGATTTGCTACGCACGATTTTTCCAGACGAGGAAGCTGGCGGAGCCGCTTCCGAGGGGGCCCGCGACATGCGCCGCCGAGCGAGTCGGCAGCGCGTGTCGGACCAGCACCGATGGCCGCGGGTCCGCCCCCTGAACCGCCACCGCGTCCGAGGCCTTGAGCGGAGCCGCAGCCCTATACAGGGGCCAGCCGACGCCGGCCGGGCGCAGGCCGCCGAGTCTGCGGAGCAAACGACGCACGGCTACGGACCGAGCAGCGCCGCCGGGACGACCGCCACCCCGTCCGGCCGGCGGTACGCCTCCGGCCCCGTCGTCACGACGACCGCGTCCAGCAGGTCCGCGCCGAGCTGCTCGCGGAGCCACAGCAGGTGCCGGACGTCGCGGTCGCCGACGGCCCCGCTGAGCTTCACCTCGACCGCGACGACGCGGCGGTCGTCCCGCTCGACGACCAGGTCCACCTCCTGCTGCCCGCCGGCCGTCCGGAGGTGGCCGACCGCCGCCTCGGCCGCCTGCGCGTAGACCCGGACGGAGAGCGTGACGAGCGACTCGAAGAGGTGCCCGAGCAGCGACCCGTCGCGGGGCACGGGTGGCCCGGCGTCGTCCCCGCTCAGCAGCGCGTCCGCGCCGACGCCGAGCAGCCGCGCCGCCAGCGCCGGATCGGCGAGGTGGTGCTTCGGTGCCCGCGTCAGGCGCGCGACCGCGTTGCGGGTCGGCATCCAGGCCGGCACGGGGTCGACGACCCACAGCCGCTCGAGCACGTCGCGGTACGGGATCGTCGTCGTTTTGGCCGGCTTGTCCGCCTCGCCCGGCGTCGCCGCGTCGCGGATCGTCTCGTAGCTGGCGCTCGTCGCCGTGGCCGCGGCGTAGGCGGCCATCCACCGCAGGAGCAGCTGCGGCCGGCGGACCTCGCGGCCCATCTCCTCGAAGTCCGTGTCGACGATCCGCCGGATGTAGCCGTCGAGCTGGGCGCGGAGCGCGCGCCCCGAGAGGTGCCGGAGCCCTGGGAAGCCCGACTGGACGATCTCGCGCGTGTAGTCGGCGAGCGAGACGTCCGTCGTGCCCTGGACGTCCGGCTGCGTGCCGCCGAGCAGCGCGCGGAGGCTGACCGTCGGCGGGGTGAGGCCCCGCTCGGCGAGCGACAGCGGCCGCATCCGGACCGTCACGACGCGCGCCGCGCCGGAGTGCGTGGGTGGGTGGAGCGGGCTGGCGGAGCCGGTGAGGAGGAAGGCTCCCGGCTCCGCCCCGGCGTCGACCGCTCGCCGGACGCAGTCCCAGACGGGCGGCACGCGCTGCCACTCGTCGAGCAGGACGGGCGGGGTGCCGGCGAGCAGGCGCTCGGGGGCTGCCTCGGCGATGGCCCGCCGGACGGGGTCGTCGAGCCGGTGCACGGTGGCCGCGCGCTGGAGCGCGGTCTCCGTCTTGCCGACGCCCTTGGCCCCTTCCAACGCGACGGCCGGGAGCGACGTGCGGAGCTCGTCCAGCTCGTCGTCGACGATGCGCGGAGGTACGGCACGGGCGGCGGGGACGGTGTCTGCTCCAAGCTACGCTACCGATGTGCGCCCTCCCAGACTACCGATGTGCGCCGCGCCGGTCTTGAAGCCGCCGGTCTGCCGCCGCACACGACCCGAGCGTGTGGACGGGGAGGCCGGGCGGCGTTCGAGGGACGTCGACGCCCCGTGTCGGACGCCCCGCGTCGGGCGTCACCCGGCGCAGGGTGCGCTGGTGGTAGAGGGGCCGTACCAGGCCGCTCGGACATGCGACACGCGCCGCCGAGCGAGTCGGCGGCGCGTGTCGGACCAGCACCGGTGGCCGCGGGTCCGCCCCCTGAACCGCCGCCCTGCCCGAGGCCTCGGGCGGAGCAGCAGCCCTACACAGGGGCCGGCCGACGTCTCGGCCGACGTGGGCGGTCGCGGGTCCCCAGCACGCCGGCAAGGTACGGGCGTCTACGCAGAGCCGACGGCCGGTGCTGCCTCGACGACGCGGGCGCGGAAGGCGGCGGGCGCGTCGCGGGAATGCGTCCGCGCTATCGTAGCCGATGCTGGCAGTGCCAGTCGAGCCCGAGTGACAGGGCGGGAACCGGATTACCACCTGGTAGGTAGGTGCGCTATGTCCGACACTTCTGACCGCCTTCTCGACGTCGCCCAGGCTCTCGTCCAGACGAGAGGCTTCAACGCGTTCAGCTTTCGCGACCTCGCACGCGCGCTCGACCTCACCAGTGCCGGCGTGCACTACCACTTCCCGTCCAAGGCCGACCTTGGCCGGGCACTCGTCGCCCGGTACCGCCGCGCCTTCGCCGGCGAGCTCGTTGCTGTGGAACGGGCGTCCGACGACGCGGCCAGTCAGCTCGCGGGGTTCGTCGCCGTCTATGCGGGCGTCCTCCGGGACGGGCGCCTGTGCCTGTGCGGCGTCCTCGCCTCCGATGCGGCCACGCTTCCCGACGAGGTGCGGTCCGAAGTCCGGGCGTTCTTCGACGAGACTGAGCGGTGGCTTGCGCGCGTGCTGGCGGCCGGGCGCGAGACCGGATCGCTCCGGTTCGACGGAGAGCCGGCAGCCGAGGCAGCGCTCGTCCTGTCGGCCGTTGAAGGCGCGATGATCACTGCGTGGCCGCTCTACACGCCCGGTGACGCACGCGGCACGCGGCGCGCGGCCGAGCGGTTCGAGGTCGTCGCCGGGCGGATGCTGCAAGGCCTGGCCGCCTCCTGACGAGTCCTGCCGGCTCCTCCGGGGCGTCGCCCGGCTCGCGATAGTTACCAACCAGTAAGTATCCCTCACCGACCTTCGGGTCGTCTTCTTCTCTGCCATGAACACTCCTCTCGCGCTTCTTCTCGGCGGCTCCTCCGGGATCGGCCTCGACACGGCCCGCCGCCTTCTCGGCCGTGGCACCGACGTGTGGCTCGTCGCCCGCGACGCGGCCAAGCTCGACGCGGCGCGCGACGAACTGGGCGCGGGGGGTCCGTCCGCACCAGCGCAGCCGACCTCCGCGACCCCGCCGCCGTCGACGCCCTCATCGAGGAGGTCCGCCAGGCCGAGCGGCACATTCGTTCTCTCGTCAACTCGGCCGGGACGTTCCTCCCGAAGCCGTTCCTCGACCACGAGCAGGCCGACTACGACGCCTACCACGACCTCAACCGGGCGACGTTCTTCGTCACGCAGGCCGTGGCCGAAAACATGCGGCGTCACGGGGGCGGGGCCATCGTCACCGTCGGGTCGATGTGGGCGCAGCAGGCTGTGAAGGCGACGCCGTCGAGCGCGTACTCGATGGCGAAGGCAGGCCTGCACGCGATGACGCAGCACCTCGCGATGGAGCTCGCCGGCGACGGTGTCCGCGTGAACGCTGTGAGCCCGGCCGTCGTCGTGACGCCGATCTACGGCGCGTTCATCGAGCCCGGCAAGATCGAGGAGACGCTCACCGGGGCGTTCGATTCCTTCCACCCGATCGGGCGCGTCGGCCGGGCCGGCGACGTGGCGTCGGTCGTGGACTTCCTGCTCTCGGACGAGGCGTCGTGGGTGACCGGCGCGGTGTGGGACGTAGACGGCGGCGTGATGGCTGGACGGAACTGACGGCCGCGCCGACACCCTGTTCGCTGACGGTCGGGCTACCCGCTGACCGCGACAGCGCCCGCGACGTGCGCGCGGTAGGCCGCGAGCGCGTCGTGGAAGAGCGCGTCCGCCGTCTCGTAGTCGAAGCCGGCGAGTCCGTGGCGGTGCTCGAAGCGGAACTCGGCCGCGTCGCGGATGGCTGCTTCGGGCGAGTGCTTGAGGAGCGACCGGTTGAGGGACCGGCGCGTGCCGCCCGCGTCGTCCGCCGACGCCTTGATGACCGCGTACGTGTGACCGCGGATCGTGTCGGTGGCGAAGTAGACGCCAGGGGCGAGCGAGACGGGTGCCGGCGGGACCGGGACGTGGTGGCGCGGGTCGAGCTGGACGTCGCGCCAGGCGAGGGCAGCGTCGAGGGCGGCCCCCGGCGATCCGTGCTCGGCGTCCGCGAAGAGGCGCGCCGCGCCGGGGACCGTGCCTTGCGGGACGCGGACGCGCCAGCCGGGGGCGCGTCCGCGAGCGGCGGGCTCGCGCTCGACGTGGACGAGGCGGGGGTCGGGCGGCATACGAGGCGGGCGGGCGGGGCGGGGAGAACGCCTCCCCCCTCCCCCGCCGTTCCGCGCGGTGGCCGGTCCAGAGTCAGGGCGCATCGACGACGACCAGGCGCGTGGAGACCGTCGTTCCGGCTGCGGCGAACGCCTCGTGTGGTGGATCGCGGTCGTATCCGCCGAGGCCGTAGAGCCAGTCGCGGAAGTCCCGGTGGGCGCGGTCGGCGCGGAAGAAGCACGACTCGGGGACGACGGCGACGAGGCACCCGCCGGAGCGGAGCAGGCCGTAGGCATGCCGGACGTGCTGCATGGCGAGCGCACCGCCTCGGCCGAAGGGCGGATTCATGATGATCCGGTCGAAGCCGTCGGCGTCGGCGAACTCCAGCGCGTCGTGGCCCGCGAGCGCGTGGCCCTTCGCGGCGAGGATGTCGCGCAGGCGAGCGTTGATCTCGACCGCGGCGACGCTCGCGCGTGGAAGGCGGCCGAGCACGGCGTCGAGGAGCGCGCCGTCGCCGGCGGACGGGTCGAGGACGCGGAAGGCAGGGCCCGGGTCGTCCGGGAGTCTTGCGGCGTCGAGGAGGGCGTCTGCGACGGCGGGCGGCGAGAAGAAGGAGTCCGGGATGCCCGAAAGGCGGGCGGCCTCGACGAGCGATCGGATCCGCGCGGCTTCTCGGTCTGGTGCGCCACGGTTGTCTTCGGGACGCGGAAGAGATGCCAGCGCGGCGAGGGCGTCGGCGTAGTCGTCGGCGTCGCGGATGCCGGCCGAGAGGAGCCGGGAGCGGCAGGCGCGGTCGAACGGCGTGTCCGCGTCGGGGTACGTCGGCGTGTGGCCCTCGAAGCGCGGGACGAGTTCCGAGACGGCGGCGCGCGTCGTGACGCGGGCGAGGACGGCCGGGAGCGTGCCGGCGCGTGTGGCGAGCGCGAGCGCGTGGAGGGCGTCCAGGACGGGCTCCAGCGCGTCCGCTTCGTGCTGACCGGCGGCGCGGGCACGGGCACGACGGGGCGTGAGCGTCTGGCCATGGGATGCCGCCGACCTTCGGTTGTGGAGGTTGCGCCGGTGGTGGATGAGGTCGGCGAGGCGGTTGGCCTGGGCGTCGAGGCGGTCGGCGGTGCGAGCGTCGCGCGCTGCGGGCGAGTGCTCTTCGGTCCGCGTGGCGGGGACTGCCGCGGTTGCCTCGGGTTGTGTGGCCTGCTCCGCATCGACGAGCACCGTACGAGGCGCAGGCGGGCCGGTCACGAACGGGTCGGGGTCGAACGGGGCCGGATCCCACAGGAACGGCTTCGGGCCGTGGACGGCGCACCCAACGATCCATGCTGTGACGACGCGGGCGGCGTGGTCCGGCGCGAGGCCAGCGTCGAACGCCACGTGCCAGGGGAGCGTCGCGAAGTGGGCCACGAGGCCGGCCGCGCCCGGCTCGCCGTAGAGGAAGGCCACCTCGACGGCATCGGCCCACGCCTCGAACGGAGCGGCGGCCGGCGGTGCGAGTGGCGGCGCGAGTGGCGCGCCGGGGAGATTGCGCGCGACGACGGCCGGGAGCGGGAACGCGCGGTGGACGTCCAGCCGGGCGAGGAGGGCCGCCATGTCCTGCACGGCGCACGCGCGGCGCGTGCCCGTGGCGCGCGTCCACGCGAGCGCCGACCCGAGCGGGGCCGCCGCCTCGGCCGCGGCCGGGTCGGAAGCGAGGAGGACCGCGACGTGACGGGCCGACGCGACCCCGAAGAGCGGGGCCGGGACGTCGCAGGCGTCGTGGAGCCGGGCGAGCGCGTCGAGCGCACGGGCGAGGCAGGCGCGCTCGGCGTAGGTCCGGGCGAGCGTGGCGAGGTGAACGACGCGGGACGCGAGCGGCGAGGCGTCGGCCGGGAGCGCAGCGTCGAGCGCCTCAATAGTGGCGAGAAGCGGCGCGAGCGCGCCCGCACGGGCGGCGCAGAGTCGGAGCCGGGCGGCGGTGGCGGGGCGTCCGGCGGTGATGCGCTCGGGGAAGAGCGAGTGCCGGGTCGGGGCGAAGGCGGGCGTGGCGAGGGCGTTCATGGGGGGTGCTGGTCGGGCCCGGCGTCCGTGTAGGGGACGGCCGCCG
>JAYWIE010000258.1:0-3374 GCA_043789155.1 Rubricoccaceae bacterium
GTGGACGTCATCCGCGAGGAGGCCGAGGAGGACCTCCAGCGGGCCGTCGGCATCACGGGCGACGAGGAGCTCTCGACGTCCGTGTTCCGCGTCTCGCGCGGGCGGCTGCCGTGGCTCGCCGTCGGCATGGCCGGCGCGTTCGTCTCGGGCCTCGTGATCCAGGGCTTCGAGGGGGCCCTCGCGCGGGCCATCGTGCTCGCGACGTTCATCCCGCTCGTCACCGCCACTGGCGGCAACGCGGCCATCCAGAGCGCCGCCATCGCCGTGCAGGGCCTCACGTCCGGCGACCTGCGCCTCAGCGACGGCCTCCGGCGGCTCGGCAAGGAGATGGTCGTGGCGCTGCTGAACGGGCTCGTGCTCGGGCTCGCCATCGGCGGCGTCGTGGTGCTGATGGGCGAGGGCGAGCCCGTCCGCCTCGCGCTGACGGTCGGGCTGACGCTGCTCGCGGTCATCGTCATCGCGACGACCAACGGCGCGCTCGTGCCGTTCCTGCTCCAGCGCGCCGGCGTGGACCCGGCCTCGGCCATGGGGCCCTTCGTGACGACGCTCAACGACATCGTCGGCCTGAGCGTCTACTTCGCCATCGCGCGCCTCGTCTACTTGTAGCCAGTGGCCAGTAGGAAGAGGCCAGTGGCAAGAGTGCCGGGCTCTCCTCCGATGTGCTCCTGGACATTCTTCCACTGGCCACTGGCCACTGCCTACTCGCTTCCCTGTCTACGCTCACCGTCGCCCGCAAGGGCTCGCGCATCGCCATCGCGTCGGACGCGCTCACGACGTTCGACGACCTCCGCCTGCCGCCCGACAACGACGCCGCGCCCGAGAAGATCGTCCGCATCGGCGACGCCTACGTCGGCATCGTCGGCTTCACGGCGCACCACCTCGTGATCCAGGACGCGCTCGAGCGCATGGAGGGCGTGGACTTCTCGACCCGCCGCGGCGTGTTCAACACGTTCGTGGACCTGCACCCGATCCTGAAGGAGGACTACTACCTCTTGCCGGACTCCGGCGAGGACGGCGACCCGTACGAGTCCACGCAGGTCTCGATCCTCATCGCGAGCCCGGGCGGCCTCTTCGGCGTCTACGACATGCGCGAGGTCCACGAGTTCAAGCGGTTCTGGGCGATGGGCTCCGGCGACGCCTTCGCCCTCGGCGCGATGCAGGCGCGCTACGACGACGACGCCCTCGACGCCGCGGCGATCGCCAGCCTGGGCGTCGAGGCCGGCTGCACCTTCGACCGCTCGTCGGGCCTGCCCGTGTCCGTCTTCGAGTTCGAGGCCGCATGAGAGCCGCCGCGCTGCTCCTGCTCGCCGCCGCGTCGCCCGCCCTCGCGCCGCCCGCCCGCTCGCAGGCTCCGCCGGACTCGGCCACTTTCGGGGCCGACTTCGACGCGATGTGGACGTTCGTCGCCGACGAGTATGCCTACCCCGAGCGGTCGGTGGCGGACTGGCCGGCCGTGCGCCGCCTGTACCGCCCCGAGGCCGTGGCCGCACCGTCGCGCCGCGCCTTCGTCGGCGTGCTGGAGCGCGCCCTCGCCGAGCTCGCCGACGCCCACGCGCACCTGGGCACGAACACGCCCGACTCGCCGCGCCTCGTCCCATCCGGGTCGGACGTATGGGCCGGGTGGCATGTAAGCGACGCCGGTGCCTGGGAAGTCCTCGTCTGGGACGTCCGCGCCGGGTCTGAGGCCGAGCGTGCGGGCCTGCAGCCAGGAGCCGTGATCGACTCACTCGACGGGCGGTCGGTCCGCGAGGCGACGGACGCGCGCCTGCCCCGAACACGGACGCGCACGGACGAGGCGACCGACAACTGGGCGCTCAACGCGGCGCTCGCCGGCACGCACGACCGCCCGGTCCGTCTCACTCTCGCAGACGGCCGAACCGTCACGTTCACGCCCGGCGAGACGCGCCTGCCGGAGGGCCTGCTCACGTTCGAAGTCCGCCCCGACGGCATCGGCGTCGTCCGCATCCTGAACTCGCTCGGCGACACGCGCCTCATCGCGGCGTGGGACTCGGCGCTCGTCGCGCTGCTCGGTACGCGCGGCCTGATTCTCGACCTGCGCGACACGCCCGGCGGCGGCAACACGACGGTCGCGCGGGGCCTCATGGGCCGCCTCGTCGCCGAGGAGCGGCCGTACCAGCGCCACGAGCGGCCGTCCGAGGAGCGCGAGACGGGCGTGCGCCATACGTGGCTCGAACTCGTCAGCCCGCGCGGGCCGTTTACGTACACCGCGCCGGTCGCCGTCGCCGTCGGTCCGTGGACGGCGAGCATGGGCGAGGGGACCGCGATCGGGCTCGACGGGATGTGCCGAGCGGTCGTCGCCGGGAGCCAGATGGCCGGCCTGCTCGGGGCACTCGGCGAGATCCGCCTGCCAGACACCGGCGTCGTCGTCCGCATCCCGACCGAGCGCCTCACGCACATCGACGGGACGCCGCGCGAGGCGTTCGGCCCGGTCCTGCATCACACGGACGACGCGGTCGAGTACGCGGCGACGCTGATCCACCTTAACTGGCGCGGGCTCAACTGCGAGGACTAACCTCGCCGCACGACCGTCTGCGTCGCGTGGGCGACGGCCAGAGTCTTGCCGGACGGGTCGGCGACGGTCGCCTCGAAGACGAGCTGCCGACCGGCGCGGTGCGTCAGCCGGGCCGTGACCTCGACGTACTCGAAATCGGGCGTGACCGGCGCGAGGTACGTCACCGCCATCTGCGCCGTGGCGCTGGGCGGGGCGACGAGGTAGCTCAGCGGGCCGACGACGTTGTCCACGGCCGCCGCGATCATGCCGCCCTGCATGTGGCCCATCGGGTTCTGGTGCTGCTCGAGCGTCGGGAAGCGCGCCACCATGACGGCCCCGACGTGCGTCTCGGCGTCGCCAGGGTGGTAGTCCCGGACGTCGGTCTGCATCGCGGCGAAGACGGGCGGCGGCAGCTTCAGCCCGCTCGCGCCCGCTGCGTTCATCGCGTCGATGACCTGCTGGAAACGGGGATTGGTAGGGACGGACATCAGGGGTGGGATCGGGAAACGGGAGAGGAGCGGGCCGGCGTCAGCTACCGAGGGCGTCTGCGAGCGCCTCGGCCTCCGTGCGAATCGCGTCGGCGTCTTCGAGCGCGGCGAGCCATTCGGCCGGGAAGGCGGACGCACCGTGGATCGCGCCGAGCAGCGCCCCGGCGATGGCCCCGACGGCCGCGGCGTCGCCGCCGACGTTGACGGCCGAGAGCAGCGTCGGCTCGAGCAGGTCGGGCGCGCGGGCGACCATCGCGAGCGCGAACGGGAACGCCTCGTCGGCCGCCGCGCCCGTGCCGCCGCAGCGGGCGCAACTCATGGCTACGCTCGATAAGCTCAACAGCCGGTTTGGCCGGTCGGTGGTGCGGCTGGCG
>JAYWIE010000259.1:0-3372 GCA_043789155.1 Rubricoccaceae bacterium
ACGCTGCGCCCCGGCGACGCGCGCACCGGCGGCCCGCCGCGCCTGGGCTTCGCCGACGGCTACGCCGCGCTCGGCCGCGGCATCGCCGACGCCACGCCCGGTCTCAGCCTGCACCTCTCGACGGCCGCGACCGCGCTCGACCGCGCCGACGACGGGACGTGGACGGTCGCGGCGACCGACGGCGACGGCCGGGACGTCCGCCTCGGCCCGTTCCGCGCCGTCGTGCTGACTCCGCCCGCGCCGCAGGCGGCCGCGCTCGCGCCGTTCGACGACCTCGCACGCGCGCTCGCCGCGGTGAGCTACCGCGCGCAGTTCGGCGTCGTGCTCGCCTTCGACGTGCCCGTCGCCCTGCCGCACGGCGCATACGCGCTCGTCAACGCGCCCGCCGACGGCCACGCCGTCGCGTGGCTCGCCGACGAAACGCGCAAGCCCGGCCGCGCGCCCGACGGGGCCGGCCTGCTCGTGGCGCAGATGTCGGACGGCTGGACGCGCGCCCACTACGACGCCGACCGCGCGGACGTCGCGGCCCTCGCCGCCGAGCACATTGCGGCGCTCGCCGGGCCCCTCCCGGCGCGGCTGTGGGCCGACACGCAGCGCTGGCGCTACTCGCTGCCCGACGCCGGCGTCGCGGACAGCGACGTCGCGGACGGCGCGGTCCGGGCGGCCGAGGCGCGCGGGCTGTACGTTGCCGGCGACGCCGTGGCCGGACAGGGCCGGGCGCACCTCGCGCTCGAGACCGGCCTCGACGCCGCCGCCCGCATTCTGGCAGCCGGCCACGCGCCGGCAGGCCGCGGCCCGGCCAGCCGCACGCCGGCCCGCTGACCCGCCCGCTCCGTGCCCACACGCCACGCCTTCACGCATCCCCGCCCGGCCGTCCGCGTCGGCCTTCTCGCGTGGGAGGCCGTGGTCTCGGCCGCGGCGACGGCCGCCGCCCTGCTCGTGCCGCTCGCGCTGCTCCGGGGCACCATCGAGGCGCTGCACGTGGCCGGCTTCGAGACCGTCTTCACGGCCGTGTTCGGGCTGGACGTGCTCGTGCGGATGGCGTTCCTGGACCGCCGGCGGCGCAGCCGCGCCGCCCTCGCCGTCGACGTGCTCGCGGCGCTGCCGCTCGTGCTCCTCGGCGCGCCGCCGGCGTGGCTGCTGCTGCGCGCGCTGAAGCTCGTCCGCGTCGCGGGCATCGTGAGCGGCGTCGCGCGGCACTTCGCCGGCGTCGCGGCGCGCGTGCGCGTCGGGGCGTTCCTGTACGGGCTGGCGCTCGTGGTGCACTCGCTCACGTGCGGATTCGTGGCCCTCGGCGGCGTCCGCGGCTCGCAGACGCCGTACCTCGACGCGCTCTACTGGACCGTGATGACGGTCACGACGGTCGGCTACGGCGACATCACGCCCGTGACGCCGCTGCAGAAGGGCTACGCGATCTGCGTGATGCTGCTCGGGGCCGGCGTCTACGCCTTCCTCATCGGCAACATCGCGTCGCTCGTGAGCAACCTGGACCCGCTGCGCGCGGCGCACGTGCAGCAGCAGGAGCGGCTCGGCGCGTTCCTGCACCGCCGCGAGCTGCCGCGGCCGCTGCGCGACCGCGTCCAGGCCTACTTCGACTACCTCTGGGAGCAGCGGCTGGTCGTGGACGAGGACGCGACGCTGGCCGAGCTCTCGCCCGTGCTGCGCGAGGAGGTGGCGCTGCACCTGCGCCGCGACCTCGTCCGCAACGTGCCGCTCTTCCGCGACGCCTCGGACGGCTTCGTGCGCGAGGTCGCCCTGACGATGCAGTCCTTCGTGTGCCTGCCCGGCGACGTCATCGTCCGCGCCGGCGACCGCGGCCACGAGATGTACGTGCTCGCGCGCGGCGAGGTCGAGGCGACCGGCCCCGACGGGCGCGTCATGGGCACGCTCCACGCCGGCGACTTCTTCGGCGAGATCGCCCTCGTGATGTCGGACGTCCGCACGGCGACGATCACCGCGACGGCCCCGTCGGACCTCTACGTGCTCTCGGCCGAGACCTTCGCCCGCATCGCCGAGGACTACCCGGACGTCGCGGCGACGCTGCGCGACGAGGCCGAGCGCCGCCGCCTCGCCGACGGCGGCCGCTAGCCGACGGCGGCCGCCGGCCGGGACCGCAGCGGGCGCACCGCGCGTACGCCCGGCCCGTCTCCACGCCCCGCCTTCCCCCGTCATGCGCTTCCCCCCGGTCGAGATCCTCCGCGACGACGTCGTCCGCCTCCCCCTCGTGTTCGTCAACGCCTACCTCGTCGGCGCGCCGGGCGGCGCGGGCCGCGCGCCGGGGCCGTGGGCGCTCGTCGACACCGGCCTGCCGGGCTCGGCCGCGCTCACGAAGGCGGCCGCGCACGCGCGCTTCGGCGACCGCCCGCCTGAGGCGATCCTGCTCACGCACGGCCACTTCGACCACGCCGGCGCAGCGCTCGCGCTCGCCGAGGCCTGGGGCGCGCCCGTCTACGCGCACCCGCTCGAGATGCCCTACCTCACCGGCCTCTCCGACTACGCCCCCGCGGACCCGACCATCCCCGGGGCCATCTCGGCGCTCTCGCGCGCCTTCCCGAGCGGCGGCCACGACCTGCGCCCGCACGTCCACGCCCTCCCCGACGACGGGACCGTCCCGGGCATGCCGGGCTGGACGTGGCTCCACACGCCGGGCCACTCGCCGGGCCACGTCTCGTTCTGGCGCGAGGCCGACCGGACGCTGCTCGCCGGCGACGCCGTCGCCACGGCCGACCTCGACTCGTGGGTCGCGCTCGCGCTCATGCCGCGCGCCTTCGACCGCCCGCCCGCGCCGTTCACGCCCGACTGGACCGCGGCGCGGACGTCCGTCGAGGCCCTCGCCGCGCTCGCGCCCGAGGCCGTCGGGGCCGGGCACGGGCAGGCCATCACCGCCGGCACGGCCAACGCGCTCCACTCGTTCGCGCAGCACTTCCTGCCGCCGGCCGAGGGCCGCTACGCGCACGCGCCGGCCCTCGCAGACGACCGCGGCCTCGTCTCGCTGCCGCCGTCCGTGCCGGACGCCTTCCCGCTCAAGGTCGCGGCCGGCGCGGCAGCGGGCCTGCTCGTCGCCCTCCTGCGCCACCGCTGATGCCCGTCCTCCGCCCCGCCACGCCGGACGATGCCGCGGCCGTGTGCGAGCTCGTCCTCGAGCTCGCCGACTACGAGAAGCTCCGCCACGCCGCCCGCACGACGCCCGAGGCCATCCGGGCCGCGCTCGACCCGCCGCCCGGCGCGCCGCGCCTCGACGTCCTGCTCGCCTTCGCGGACGGCGCGCCGGGCGACGCGCCGGGCGCGGACGCGGTCGGCTTCGCCCTGTTCTTCCCGGTCTACTCGACGTTCGAGGCGGCGTGGAGCCTCTACCTCGAGGACCTCTACGTC
>JAYWIE010000260.1:0-3370 GCA_043789155.1 Rubricoccaceae bacterium
GGTCGCGGGCGAAGGCGGCGCGGAGCGTGTCCGCGGGCATCGGCGCGCCCTCGCGGAGCAGGCGCTTGGCTTCGGCGAAGGCCCAGTCGTCGAGCTGCACCGCGACCGAGCGCACGACGCCTGGGTCGCGGTCCATGCCGGCCTGCCGGGCGCGGGCCGCGATCTCCTGCCGCACGACGAGGCCCTCGACGTACTCCCGGAGCGACGCCTCGTCCTGCACGGCCGCGCGCTGGCGCTCGGTCATGGCCGCCGCCTGCGCCTCGACGTCAGCGACGGTGAGCGTGCCCGGCAGGCCGGCAGCCGAGGTGAAGCGGACGAGCGGGGTCGCGCGCCACGACTGGAGGGCCTCGGGCGTGGCCGGGCCTGCCGCGCCGGTCGCGAAGGCGACGAGGCGGGCGAGCGTCGCCGCATCGAAGCGCGGCTGCGCCTCGGAGAGCACGCGGCGGCCGAGCGCGAAGCGCGCCTCGGTCCGGTTGCGGCGCGCGACGTAGCGCTCGAGCTGCGGACGCTTCGCGTTGAAGTCGTCCTCGGTCAGCAGCGTGTTCGTCGTCCGCGCGTCGACGCGGAGGACCGAGTAACCCGTCGCCGTGCGGACGGGCCCGCTCGTCTGCCCGATCGGCAGCCGGAAGGCCGCAGCCTCGAAGGCGGGGTCCATGTCGTCGTGCGCGAACTCGCCGACCGAGCCGCCGGAGGCGGCGAGCGTCGTGTCGGCGAAAGTCTCGCGGGCGAGGGCCTCGAACGTCTCGCCGGCCGCGAGGCGCGCGCGGAGGCGCTCGGCCCCGGCGAGGGAGCGGGCGTAGAGGTGGCGGGCGCGGTACGTCGTGTGCGCCATCCGGAACTCCTGCCGCAGGTCGGCCTCGGTCACGGCGAGGCTGTCCGCCATCTCGGTCGCGGTGTATCGGTCCACGAGCGCCTTGGACTCGGCGAAGGCGCGGGCGGCGTCGTAGGCCGGCGTCGCGGCGAGGCCGCCGGCGAGCGCGTCCTCGATCACGAGCCGGCGCGCGATGAGCGACTCGAGGACCGCGTCGCGGACGTCCGGGTCGTCGCCCTCGAGGCCGACGCGGAAGACGTACTGCGCGTAGGCGTCGGCGAGCTCGCCGGCCGTGATGCGGCTCTGGCCGACGGTCGCGACGACGCCCGTGTCCGCGCCCTCGCCGCGCGCGACCACGCCCCACCACGCCGCGCCGACGAGGGCGACGACGGCGAGCGTCGAGACGGCGAGGGTCGGGCGGGAGGCGCTCACGGGGCGGCTGGGCGGGTGGCTAGGCGAGGGCGTCGGCGGCGACGCCGCCCGAGGTCTCGCGGACGACGATGCGCGGCGCGAAGACGGTGTGGGACGGCGGCATGTCGGGGTCGCGGAGGCGGCGGAGCAGCTTCTCGGTCGCGAGCTTGCCCATCTCGACCATCGGCTGCGCGAGCGTCGTCAGGCCGACGTAGGCCGACGACGCGACGTCGTCGAAGCCGACGAGCGCGACGTCGCCGGGGCAGTCGAGTCCGGCCTCGCGGACGGCCCGCATCGCGCCGAGGGCCATCACGTCGGCTGCGACGAAGACGGCCGTCGGGCGCGCGGCGGGGTCGTCCTTGAAGCGCTCGAGCAGCGTCTTCATGCCGCAGTAGCCCGCGAAGCGGGTGTAGCCGTCGTGGTCGAGGTCCCACTCGGCCGAGACGACGAGGCGCTCGTCCATGTCGAGGCCCGCCTCGGCGAGGGCGTCCTCGTAGCCCGCGCGGCGCGCGGCGGCCGGCACGGACGCCTCGACCGGCAGCACGAGCCCGATACGCGCGTGGCCCTGCGCGACGAGGTGGCGCACGGCCTCCTGCCCGCCGCGGCGGTTGTCGACCGCGACCGAGTCGAAGGCCTCGTGCTCGGAGTCCACGAGCACGACCGGCCGGCCGCTGGCCGCGAGGCGGCGCGCGCGGTCCGCCGTGATCGGCGTCGAGACGAGCATGAGGCCGTCCGTGCGGCCGGGCTGGGCGGCGCGCGCGAGCTGGCCGTCGACGCGGCCGAGCGTGCGGCTGGCGTAGACGAGCAGGTCGTAGGCGCTCTCGTCGAGGCGGTCCTGGATGCCGCGGAGGACCTCCATGAAGAAGAACGAGGTCATCATCGGCACGACGGCCGAGATGAGCTGCGTGTTCTGGCGGGCGAGGCTCTGCGCGCTCGCGTGCGGCTGGTAGCCCAGATCCTCGGCGACGCGGAACACCCGCCGGCGCGTCGTCTCGGACACGCGCGGGTGGTCGTTGAACACGCGCGAGACGGTCGCGATGGACACGGCGGCGCGGTCGGCGATGTCGTAGATCGTGACGGACACGGGGCGGGGCGCGGGAGTGCAGCCGGAAGCGCTTCGTGAAAGCGCTTACAATGGGCCCGGTCATGATAGGGACACGCGGGGCACCGCGTCAAGGCACGTCGCGGCGCATTGTGTCACGGCGCGCATGGGACGCGGCGCGTCCGCCGTGTAAGCTCTTTCACGCTCTGCCGTCCGGCTCAGGCGGCCGCGGCGATCATGCCGAGGATGCCGCCGCGGATCATCGCGACCGCGATCGCGGCCAGAAACAGGCTCGCGACCTTGGCGATAGCCTTGGACGTGTCCTGCCCGGCGACGGCGAGCACGCGCGGCCCGAACGTGAACGCGACGAAGACGAGCGAGAGGTTGAGCAGGATCGAGGCGAGCGTCACGCCCCAGCCGAACTGCCCCTCGGCGATGAGGACGGTCGTGATGGCCCCGGGCCCGATGATGAGCGGGATGCCGAGCGGCACGATGGGCAAGTCCACGGGCGGCCGGGCCGCGGCCGCGAGGCGCAGTGCGGCGTCGCCGGAGGCCGCGTCGCCCTGCGCGCTCGCGGCGGCGTCGGTGGCGTCGGCGAGGCGCTGCCGCTCGGCGGCGTCGCCGCCGCGGCGCTTCTTGAGGTCGCCGAAGGCGAGGTCCGTGATCGAGATCACCAACAGGATGAGCCCGCCGCCGACCCGGAGGTCGTCCACGGTGATGCCGAGCGAGGCGAAGATGACGTTGCCGGCGAAAAGCATCAGCACCGCGAGCGTCGCCGCGGCCGCGAGCGCGCGCACGAGCAGCCGCTTGCGATCGGCCGCGCCGAACGGCTCGGTCATCCCGATGTAGAGCGGCAGGATGCCGGGGATGTTGATCGCGACGAACAGCGGCAGGAACGCCGCGATGACGTCGGCGAGGAGCGCGGGGACGGGCACGGGCGGGGCGTTGGGACCGGCTCAGGATAGAGCGGCAGGCGCGGGGAGGCGTCTAACTTTGCGCGCGCGGTGAAAGAAAATGCGGTTTAAGGTTTGACGTTTGAGGTTTGGAACTTCGTAGACACGTCCTGTCAAACCCCAAACCCCAAACCCCAAACCCCAAACCCCAAA
>JAYWIE010000261.1:0-3364 GCA_043789155.1 Rubricoccaceae bacterium
CCGCGACGGGAGCCTTCGAGCGCGGCCTCGCCGCGGGCCGTTACCGCGACCGGCGTCTGCGTCGCCCACACCTCGACGCCGTTGACGCGCTGCGCCATGTAGACGAACGTCGCGCCGGAGTGGCGGTCGAAGACGACGTCGGTCGGGGCGAGGTCGGCCAGGTCGGCCGGGGCGACGCCGCGCGCGGCGACGGACGCCTGCAGGGCGGTTCGGGCCGTCTGGACGGCCGGGGACTCCTGCGCCGACGCGGCGAGCGGGAGCGTGAGGAGCAGGGCAAGCGGCCCGAAGCGAAGGCGCATGAAAGTAGGGGATGGGGACTGATCGAAGAAACGACGAGAACCGCCGGGCGGCAACCCGGCTGCCCTCATAACCGGCGGAGACAAGGCAACGCGGGCACGCTCCAGCCAGAGCGCGCCCGCACGAGCGGGTGCCTCAGCGGACGACCGTGACGCGGCGCGCGTCCCGGAACGTCTCGCCCGTCACGCGGAGCACGTACGTGCCCGCCGCGAGCGCCCCCGCCCCGACCGGCACGGCGATGGACGCCTGCGGGGCCACCGGGCCCTCGAACGCGACCGCCACGCGGCGGCCGAGCGCGTCGTAGAGCTCCACGCGGACGGTCTGCGCCTCGGCCACGGCGAGCGTCACCTGCGAGCCGGCGGTCGCCGGGTTCGGGTAGACCGCGCTCAGCAGGTGCGTACCCTCGAAGGCCGGCGCGGCGGCCGCGGCCGTCACCGTGCCCACGGTGAGCGTGAGCGGCACGACCGTCACCGGCGCGTTCGTGCTGTTCGTGCGCACGGTCATCGTCGCGCGGTACGTACCCGCGGCGAGGCCCGACGCGTCGAAGCGCAGCGTGACGGCCTGGCTCTGGCCGGCCGGGATCAGGCCCGACGTCACGTCGGCGTCGACGAAGAGCGCGGCGTAGCGCACGGCGAGGTTGTTCTGCAGATAGGCCGCGTTGAAGGCCGTCTGCAGCCCGACCGTGCCCGTCGCATTCTCGATGCCGACCGAGGCCGAGGTGAGCGTCCCGGTGACGGTCTTGTACTGGTAGACCACGGCCCCGCCGCGGGTGAGGATGACCTGGAAGGTCTCGACCGAGGCCGGGTCGCTGTAGCGCGGCACGCCGATCCAGCTCACGACGAAGCGGCCGTCGCCCATGTCCTGGTAGCGGATCTGGCCGCCCGTGGCCGGGTTGAGATCGTCCCAGAAGGCGAAGAGCGCGTTGTTCGGGACGGCGGCCGTCGGGATGGCGACGTTGGCGTAGGCCGTCGAGCTGGCCCCGAAGTTGAGCCAGCCGTTGGAGACGATCTGGACCGAGGTCTGGGTGACGCCGTAGTACGAGAACGGGAACGGGAGCGGGATCGCGGCCGTGGACGCGTCGTCGAGGAGGGTGACGGCGGTGCCGGTCGTGGCGATGTCGACCCAGTTGTAGGTCGGGCCGCCGGGCGCGTTGGAGTCGGTCCAGCGGTAGCCGAAGGCGTCGGGGCCGCCCGAGCCCATCAGCTGCGCCGCGCCGGGCGTCGCCTCCTCGCCCTTGGGCCGCTCGGGCGCGGGCGGGGCCTCCGCCGGGGCGGCCGGGGCCGGGCGCGGGGCGGCCTCGGCGAGCTCGACCGAGAAGCGCAGGTCCGAGGGGCCGGTGTTGGCGATGGCGACGGTCGCCGTGGCCGTCGTCGCCGTGTTGACCGCGACCGGGGCCGCGGGGACGGTCGCGGTCGGCGCGGCGAGCGTCACGGCCGTCGCCGAGTTGGAGAGCGCGGACGCGTTGAGGCTCTCGTCCGAGACCTTGAGCGCGAAGTAGTAGCGCGTCTGGAAGGCGAGGCCGGCCGCGGCGACGCGCTCGGGCGTGCCCGCGACGCGCGGCACGGCCGTGACCGCGACGGGCGTCGCGGCGTCGAACTCGGCGTCGGTCGTGATGGGCGCGGCCGAGCGGCGGACGCTGTAGGTCGCCGCCGTGCCGACGCCGGCGTCGTCGCCGGTGGCCGTGAACGTCAGCGTGACGTAGTCGCCGTTGGGGACGGCCGCGAGGTCGGTGACGGGGCTGGGCGCGATGCTCTCGGGCTCGACGAAGGACTCGGTGTTGTCGGCGTTGTCCGAAGACGAGCCCTGTCTGGCCGTGAAGCCGAGGCCGCGGCGGGCGAAGGCGCGCCACAGCAGCGCGACGTGGTCGCCGTTGTAGAGCGCCTGGTCCGCGGCGAGGATGGCGTTGCGGCCATCGACGAAGCCCGGCGAGCAGGGCTGCATCTTGAGGCCCTCGGTGACGAGGTTGAGCATCATCTGGTTGCCCGCGGTCCCGTCGGCGTTGTACAGGTCCGGCGAGAAGCCGTAGGCGTCGATCATCTCCCACGTGGCCTCCCACAGGATCGTCGCCCAGACGTGCCCGACGCCGTGCGGCGCCACGGCCGTGCGCGTCCGCTGGTACGTGAAGCTGTTCGAGGCGAAGTCGGTCGTGTAGCGCGCCGGGCGGATGCCGACGCCCGTCGTGGGCTGGTTGAGCGCGTACGTGCCGATGCCGCGGCCGAGCGTGCGCGTGTCGCCGGGCCTCATCGTCATCATGAGGCCGTACCAGTCGGACCAGCCCTCGCCGGCCTGGTCCGCGTTGCGCAGGCACGCGACGTTCGAGGGGCCGCCGGTGAGGCGCGTCGAGAGGCCGTGCGTGTACTCGTGGACGATGATGCCGGCGTCGAGGTCGCCGTCGAGGCGCGGCGTGCGCGTGGTCCACTCGTACATCTGCATCCGGCCGGACTGGCCGTCGGCGGGCGTCGAGAAGTTGGCGTTGTTGGTGCAGCTCGGGTTGCCGGCGTCGTTGCAGGTCACGGCCCCGTCCTGCGCCTCGGCCTGCACCGGGTCGTTGCCGATGCCGGTCGTCGCGCCGTAGAGGTTCTGCTGGAAGTTGCCCGAGGCGGCGTCGAAGCCGTAGCCCGCGAGGACGTCGTGGAAGACGTTGTTCCAGTAGAAGAGGTTGGTGACGGCGGCGTTCTGGTACGTCACCGGGGCCTGCGCCAGGTCGGCCGGGAAGTCGAAGGCCAGGCTCGCGCCGCCCTCGACCTCCTCGGTCGCCTGCGCCGTCCCGCTGTCGTTGCGGTCGGCGTAGGCGTGGACGTTGTTGCCCTGCGCGCGGGTGAACTCGGCCCCGGCCGCGCCGTTGGTGTCGTGCCAGCCGAAGGGCGAGGCGGTCGCGCTCTCGGTGCGTGTCATCAGCACACGGCCGTCGGCGGGCGGCAGCACGGGGCCGTGGATCGGGCTCTCGTACGGCGCGGCGAAGACGCGGTAGGTCGCGCCGCCGCCGATGGCGAGCGGCTGGAGCGCGAGCGGCTGGAGCGCGAGCGGCTGGAGCGCGAGCGGCTGGAGCGCGAGCGGCTGGAGCGCG
>JAYWIE010000262.1:0-3363 GCA_043789155.1 Rubricoccaceae bacterium
CTCGGGCGTGAACGAGCGTCGTGTGGCAGGCATGGACGTGGGGTCGAGGGTTGGAAGTAAACCCTTAACCGTCTGTCCGTCAGGCCGGGGTCAGATCAGTCCAGTCGTGTGAGGCGCGGCTGTATCCTTCGGTGCCCGCGACCCTACAGACCAACCGGATGGCGCTCAAGAAATCGGAACTGTACAGCTCGCTCTGGCGGAGCTGCGACGAGCTGCGCGGCGGCATGGACGCCTCGCAGTACAAGGACTACGTGCTCACGCTGCTCTTCGTGAAGTACGTCACAGACCGCTACGCCGGACGCGCGCACGCGCTCATCGAGGTCCCCGAGGGCGGCTCGTTCGCCGACATGGTGCGCCTGCGTGGCGACAAGGAGATCGGCGATGGGATGAACAAGGTCATCGGCCGCCTCGCCGAGGCCAACGGCCTGCGCGGCGTCATCGACCTCGCCGACTTCAACGACGAGGACAAGCTCGGCAAGGGCAAGGCGATGGTGGACCGCCTGGGCAACCTCGTGGCCCTCTTCGAGGGGCTCGACCTCAGCGCCAACCGCGCCGGCGGCGACGACCTACTGGGCGACGCCTACGAGTTCCTCATGCGCCACTTCGCGACCGAGAGCGGCAAGAGCAAGGGCCAGTTCTACACGCCCGCCGAGGTCTCGCGCATCATGGCCAGGGTGGTCGGCGTGACGGCGGAGACGGCGCAGGACCGGACGGCCTACGACCCGACCTGCGGCTCGGGCTCGCTGCTGCTGAAGGTGGCGGACGAGGCCGGGCCGGGCGGGCTCACGCTCTACGGCCAGGAGAAGGACAACGCGACGGCGGCGCTGGCCAAGATGAACATGATACTGCACGACGCGCCGACGGCGGAGATCTGGCAGGACGACACGCTCACGGACCCGCACTGGACCAAGGACGGCACGCGCCTCAAACGCTTCGACTTCGCCGTCGCCAACCCGCCGTTCTCGACCAAGTCGTGGACGAGCGGGCTGGACCCCGCGAACGACGTCTTCGGGCGCTTCACGGACGGCGTGCCGCCGCAGAAGAACGGCGACTACGCCTTCCTGCTCCACGTGCTCGCCTCGCTCAGGAGCACCGGCAAGGGCGCGGTCATCCTGCCGCACGGCGTCCTCTTCCGGGGCCACGCCGAGGCGCACATCCGCGAGCGCCTGCTCCGGCGCGGCGTCATCAAGGGCGTCATCGGGCTGCCGGCCAACCTGTTCTATGGGACGGGCATCCCGGCCTGCATCGTCGTGCTCGACAAGGAGCACGCGGCCGAGCGGCGCGGCGTGTTCATGGTCGACGCCAGCCGGGGCTTCGCCAAGGACGGACCGAAGAACCGTCTCCGCGAGCAGGATGTGCACCGCATCGTGGACACGTTCACGCGCCTCGCCGAGCATACGGGCTACGCGCGCATGGTGCCGCTCGCCGAGATCGCGGCCAACGGCTACAACCTCAACCTGCCGCGCTACATCGACGGATCGGAGCCCGAGGACCTCCACGACCTCGACGCGCACCTCAACGGCGGCATCCCGAACCGCGACCTCGACGGGCTCGCGGCCTACTGGGACGTCTTCCCCGGCCTCCGCGATGCCCTCTTCGAGGCGGACCGGCCGGGCTACAGCCGCCCCCGCGTCCCGGCGGACCGCGTGCAGGCGACGATCCGCGAGAGCCCCGAGTTCGAGGCGTTCGCCGCGCGCGTCCGCGAGACGTTCTGGGGCTGGCGCGACGCGCACCGCCCGACGCTGCTTGCGCTGAGCGTGGGCGCGGACCCGACCGCACTCATCACGGCGCTCTCGGAGGACCTGCTCGCGCGCTTCGAGCACACCGAGCTGCTCGACGCCTACCGGCTCTACCAGCACCTCATGGACGTCTGGGCCGAGACGATGCAGGACGACGTGTACCTCGTCGCCTCGGAGGGCTGGGCGCGGGCGGCGCGGCCCCGCGACATCGCGCCGCAAAAGGGCGAGAAGACGGCCGAGACGCCGGACCTCGTCGTGGCCGGGCGCAAGGTCAGGCTGGACCTCATCCCGCCCGCGCTCGTCATCGCCCGCTTCTTCGCCGACGACCGCGCCCGCGTCGAGGCGCTGGAAGCGGAGGCCGAGGCGGCGGGGCAGGCCGCCCAAGAGTTCGTGGATGAGCACGGCGGCGAGGACGGGCCGCTCGCGGACGCCCTGGCGGACTCGGGCAAGGCGACGGCGGCGAGCCTGAAGGCGCGGCTGCGCGAGGTCGGGCGCGGGGCCGAGGACCGCGAGGAGCGGATGCTGCTCCAGGACGGCCTCAAGCTCATGGAGCGCGAGACGGCAGCCAGGAAGACGGCGAAGGACGGCCAGCGGTCGCTCGACGCGAAGACGCTCAAGCGCTACGAGACGCTGACCGAGGCGGAGGTCCAGGCGCTCGTCGTGGACGACAAGTGGCTCGCGACGGTCGAGGCGGCGGTCGATGCCGAAGTCGCTCGGATCAGCCGAGGTCTCTCACATTCCACCGAGGCGCTTGACCACCGATACGAGGCGTCGCTACCCGAACTCGTCGGGGCGCTCGCGACCACCGAGAGACGCGTGCATGCTCACCTCGAAGCGCTCGGGCTGTCATGGAACTGAGCACCAACGACGGGCCGAGCGATTGGGCTGAGAAGGGACTCGGCGACCTCGCCTCGTTCCGGACAGGCCCCTTCGGAAGCTCGCTCCACAAGTCGGATTACGTGGACGGGGGTATCCCTCTCGTAAACCCGATGCACATCGTGAACGGCCAGATCGTACCGACACGGTCGATGGCCGTGAGTCCAGGCACGGCAGAGCGTCTTGCTGACTTTGCGCTCCGCCGCGACGATATCGTCCTCGGCCGGCGGGGCGAAATGGGGCGGTGTGCAGTCGTGAGTGAGCGCGAAGTGGGGTGGCTATGCGGCACAGGGTCGCTCATCGTCCGTCCGAACGAGGGCGTATCGTCGGACTTCCTCCAGCGTGTGCTAGCGAGTCCGCAAGTCGTCGCGTTGATCGAAGGCGCTTCGGTCGGGTCTACGATGGTCAACCTGAACCAAGGCATCTTGCGGAGTGTCCAGATTCCGGCTCCGCCGCCGGCCGAGCAGCGCGCCATCGCCGAGGCGCTCTCCGACGTGGACGCCCTGATCGCCGCGCTAGGCGCGCTGATCGCCAAGAAGCGCGCCGTCAAGACCGCTGCCATGCAGCAACTCCTGACGGGCCGCCAGCGGCTGCCGGGGTTCAGCGAGGAGTGGGCATCCGTCGTGCTGAGCGATGTTGGGACCTTCACGAAGGGCAGGGGCATCCGCAAGGACGAGGTGTCGCCCGACGGCTTTCCCTGCGTTCGCTACGGAGAGCTGTACACGAAGCACGCCGACATCGTCCGCGA
>JAYWIE010000263.1:0-12091 GCA_043789155.1 Rubricoccaceae bacterium
AGCCTTTTCCGGCACCCGATGGATTCCCGCCTTCGCGGGAATGACGGTGATTTTGTGGAGGAGTTGATTCAACAGTCCAGAACTTAGCAGCCCTGCCCCCGCCGGGGGGCTGTAAATGCGAATTGAGGCTTCGCCAAACAGTTTCTGAAAGGAAAACCTCAACTGCATGATTCCTACCTGAGACACGTTCAGGATGATAGGCTAGAGGGAGAGGTGGGGACGGAGAGGAGGGACGACCGAGAGGCGCGGATGTCGGGGACGGCGAGGGCGACCGAGAGGTAAGGACGTCGGGCGCGGACGCAGGCATGGTCGGGGTTAGAACGCGCGCTCGAAGACGGCCCCGCCGCCGATGCCGCGCTGGCCGCTGAACTCGCCCTGCGCCTGGAGGAAGCGCAGGATCTCGTAGTCGGCCGTGATCTGGACGGGCACGCGCGCGTCCGAGACGGGGCTCGCGCCGGACGACGGCACGAAGCCGACGGTGACGAAGAGGCGCTCGGTGAGGTACTTGCCGACCTTGACCACGATGACGCCGTTCTCGTACGACACCTGCGCGAGGTCGAGCCCGAGTGACTGGTTGGCGAACTGCTCGACGCCGGACGAGACGGTCCCGAGCGCGACGCCGACGCCGGCCCCGAGCGCCGCGCCGGCGTTGGCGTTGCTCGCGAGCTGGCCCGTGGCGACGAGCGAGACGATGTCCGACGGCTCGAGCGTGGGGTTGGACGAGAGCGTGATTTCGGGGTTGCGGTCCAGCCGGCCCTGGACGCCGAGCAGGATCGTGATGGCGGACTGGCCCGAGAGCGACTGCGCCTGCCCCAGGCGGATGCCGAGCGAGGCCTGGATGTCCACCTGCGCCGCGAGCGCGGGCCCGGAGAAGTCCAGCGTGCCGCGGTCCAGCGCGAAGCGCCGGTTGAGCGTGCGGATGGAGCCGTTGAGCAGCTCGATGCGCCCGAGGAGCTCGCCGGCCCTGGCGTAGGGCGCGTGGGTCGCCTGGACGTCGCCCGCGAACTCGATGTCGTAGCCGATGCCCGTGCCCGCGCCGGAGCGGATCCAGACGTTGCGCCCGATGCTGACGCCGAGGTCGTAGTCGAGGGCCTTCGTGAAGCGGCTCACGGTGGTGTCGCGGGCGGCGATCTCGCGCTGGAAGCGCGCCTCGACGGTCGCGATCTGGGCCGCCGTGAGCTCGACGGCCTCGATGTCCGGCGAGACGAGCTCGTTGGTGACGTAGACGTCGCCGCGGGCGAGGCGGACGTCGCCGCGGAGGACGGGCGCGGCGAGCGAGCCCGTGAGGCGCAGCGGCCGGGCCCCGGCGTCGAGGATGAGCCGGCGGTAGGTCCGGGTGTCGATGGCCATGAACGCGCGCGGCGTGACCGTGAGGTCGAGCCCGGCGATGGTGAAGCCCTCGAGCGTGACGTCGCCCGTGACGTCGGCACCGGCGCTTCCCGCGCCGGCCGAGGCGGGCTGGCCGACGAGGACGCGGTCCAGCGTGATCCGGTTGTTGGTGAACGCGACGTCGGCCGTGACGGGCGCGTAGGTGAGGCCGGTCGCGACGACGCCGAGGCGGCCGTCGGCGATGCGGGCGGTGCCGGCGAGCTCGGGCTGGCCGAAGGTGCCCGAGCCCGTCAGGTCCAAGCGGAGCGTGCCGCCGAGGTCCGAGTAGGTCCGCGGGTTGAGGAAGGGCCGGGCCCACGCGATCGGGAACGAGTCCGCCCGGGCGACGACGCGGATCGGGCCGTCGGGGTCGAAGCGGCCGGCGTCGAGGCCGCCGGCGAGCGAGATGCGGCGCGGCAGCTCAGCCTCGGCGACGAGCGTCTGGCCCTGGGCGCTCGTGACGGTCGCGCCGAGCGCGAGGCGGCCGTCGGCGTAGCCGACGGTCGCGTCGAGCGCGCCGACGCGGGCGTCGGCCGTGCGGAGGTCGGCGGCGGTGATGCGGCTCGTGAGCACGGGCTCGGCCGCGGTCCCCGTGAGGCGGGCCGTGGCCGAGACCTGGCCGCCGAGCCCGCCGACGCCGGCGAGGTCCGAGAGCGCCGCGAGGTCGACGCCCTCGGCCTGGACCGTGAAGTCCTGCTCGCCGCTGAAGCGGATGTCGCCGGAGACGGCGATGCGCTGCGCGAGCAGGCCGTCGCTGCGCAGCACGAGGCTATCGACGGAGAGGCCCTCGTCGACGACGATGCGCGCCGGCCCGGCGAGCATCCACACCGTGTCGTCGATGCCGGCCGTGGCGCGGTCGAGGCGGATCGCGAGCGGCTGCGCGGGCCGGTCGCCCGAGGCCGGCAGCGGCAGCTCGACGAGCGCGTCGACGTCGACGACGCTGCGGCGCTGGTCCACGACGACGTAGGCCGAGACGGCGAGCGCGGGCCGCTTCGCCGGGGGCTGCGCGGCGAGCCCGGCGCGGCCGAGGCGGACGGCGAGCGTGTCGGCCAGAGGCGTGGCGGCCAGAGGCGTGGCGGCCACAGGCGGGCCGGCTCCCGGTGCTCCGGCCGCAGACGCGCCGGCGAGGGTGTCCGCCGGGGCGACGAGCTGCGCGATGTCGGCGAGCGTGGCCGTGACGCGGCCCTCGCGGAGCAGGCGCGCGCCGATCGCGAGGCTGTCGAAGCTCACGGCGGCCATGCCCGTCACGGCCCCCTGGCCGAGCGCGTCCACGCCGCGCGCCTCGAGCGCGGCGCGGTCCACGGTCGCGTCGAGCGTGCCGCGCAGGCGCGTCACGGCGAGCGTGCCCGAGGTGAGGCCGTCGGCCCCGAGCGTGCCCGTGACGGCGAGCGGCTGGCCGGGGACGCCCATCGCCGTCAGGTCGAACGCGCCGCGGCGCAGGTCGAGCGTGGCGCGCGACGTGTCGCGGAAGGCGGCGAGGCTGCGGATCTCGCCGGCGAGCCGGAAGGCCGACGCCGCGCGGGCGTCGAACAGCGCGACCGTGCCGCCGCCGTCGGCCGTGGCGACGTCCGTGCGGACCGTCAGCGTGTCCACGGTGAGGATGCCGCCGGCGAGCGCGAGGCGGGCGTCGAGCGTGTCGATGCGGGCCGGGCCGGCGGCCGAGGCGCGCGTGCGGACGTCGGCCGTGAGGCGGAGCGTGCGCGGGTCCGTGCCCTGGCCGTCGACGTCGAAGTCCAGCGTGAGGCTCGTGCGCGGGGCGCTGGGCAGCAGGCGGCCGAGCGCGGCGAGGTCGAGGCCGGTCGTCGCGCCGCGGAGCGCGTAGGCCGGGGCCGTGTCGAACGGGCGCACGTCGAAGGCTGTCCGCAGGCGGCCGCCGGTGCCGTCGGCGAGCAGGGCGACGGCCGAGTCGGGCGCGGCCCCGCCCGTGGCCTCGCCGAGGGCGGCGTCGAGCGTGCCCTGCGCGCGGCCGCGCGCGAGCGTGACGTCGGCGCGGGCCGAGCGGATGCGGGCCCCGTTGGCCGTCGACGGCTGGAGCGTGACCACGAGGTCCGCCGTGGCCGTGGGCAGGTCCGCGACGCCGGCGACGCGGCCCGTGGCGCAGCCCGTGAGGTCGGTGTCGAGGGCGGCGTTGGCCGTGAGCCGGCCGAGGTCGAGGTTGCGGAAGCACGTGCCGTCGGCGAGGTCGAACGAGGGCACGGCGTCGAAGGGCCGCGTCGTGAGGGCGAGCGCGAGGCTGCCGTCGGGCGTGTCCACGGTGCCCCTCACGGTCACGAGGCCCGCCTGCGCGCCGATCTGCAGGTCGGTCGCGTCGACGAAGCGGTCGCCGTAGCTGGACGGGCTCAGGCGGATGCGCGCGTCGGCGGTAAGCGTCCGCGGGTCGGTCCCGCGCAGCGTGAGGTCGTAGGCCCCGGAGAGGTCCGAGCGCTGGGCGGGGTTGCCCGTGAGCCGGGCGAGGTCCACGCGGCGGAGCGTGCCCGCGGCCGTGACCGCGAGCGGGGTCTCGAACGGGCGCGCCGTGCCCTGGGCCGTGAGCGCGCCGGCCGCGCCGAGGTCGGCCGAGGCGTCGAAGCTCAGGCGGCCCGCGCGGAGCTGCGCCGTGACGCCGGCCGCGGCGATCTCGGTCGTCCCGAACGACGAGCCGCGCAGCTGCGCCGTCGCGTCGAGGGCGGCCTGCCGGACGTCCGTGCCGGTCCCGTTGAGCGTGAACGTGCCGGTGAGGCTGGAGCGCTGGGCCGGGTTGCCCGTCAGCGCGGCGAGGTCGAGGCGCTCGGCACGGCCGGCGTCGACGGTGTAGCGCAGCGTCGGGCGCGTCGGGTCCACGGTGCCCGCGGCGACGAGGCGGCCGCCGCCGTTGCCGATCGTGACGTCGGCGTTGTAGCCCGCCACGCCGCCGTCGATGTCCGCGTCGACGTCGGCGCGGTCGAAGAGGTAGCGCCGCGCGCCGACGCTCACGTCCGTGCGGCCGAGGCTGGCGGCGACGGTCCCCGTGAACGTCTCGAGCGACGTCCCGCGGCCCTCGACGGCGACGTCGCCCGCGAGGCGGCCGCGGACGCCGGACGTCGGCGCGAGCAGGGCGAGGTTGAGGTCGCGGGCGCGGCCGCGGAGGGCGAAGCTCGGGACGCGGTCGAACGGGCGGGCGTCGCCCTCGGCCGTGAGGTCGAGGCCGGGGATGGCCCCGTCGAGGTCGAACGTGACGCGGCCGGCGGCGAACGCGCCGTCGAGCGCGAGGCGGTCGATGCGGCGGCCGGCGGCGCGGCTCTCGCGCAGCGCGAGGTGGAACGGGCCGTCCAGCGCGCGCAGGCTCGAGCCCTCGAGGCTCACGCGGAGGTCGCCGGTGAGGTCGGCGTCGAGCGCCGGGTTGCGCGTGACGGCCCCGGGGTCGAGGTGGCGCAGCGTGCCCTCGGCGCGGTAGCGGACGGGCCCGTCGGTCGGGCGCGTGAGCTCGCCGTCGAGGGCGACCGTCGCGTCGGGCGCGCCGCGCACGCCCGGCAGCGAGCCGCGGAGGCCGAGCGAGAGCGTGCCGCCGTCGGAGTCGGCCGTGAGTCGCAGCCGCGGGTCGCCGTAGAGGGCCACGCCGCCGAAGGCGCGCGCGTCGGCGAGCGCGAACGGCGTCGCGACGAGGTCGGCGTCGAAGAGCGGGAGCGCGTCGCCGCGCCGCACGGCCTCGCCGAAGCCGAGCCGGCCCGAGCCGCGCAGGCGCGTCCCGAGCGTGCTCCGCGCCGCGAGCCGCGTCAGCACGACCTCGCTGCGCGAGAAGCGCCCGGCCGCGGCGACGCCCATCCGGGAGAGCTCGCCCGGCGAGACGGCCGTGAGCCGCAGCCGGTCGATGCGCCCGTGCAGGCTGTCCGGGGCCGAGACGACGTCGCGGACGTCCGCCGAGACGGCGGCGAGCACGAGCGTCGAGTCGCGGTCGGGGCTGTACCAGTGGACCTCGGCGCGGCCGCGGCGCACCCGGGCGCGGTCGATGAGGACCGTGAAGCCGCTCTTGCGCTTGTCGGGGTCGGCCGGGCGCAACAGGCCGGCGACGTTGAACGTGCCGTCGGCGCGCTGCCGCACGAGCACGCGCGGCCCGACGAGCGTGAGGTCGCTCGCGGAGAACGTCTTGTTGACGAACGTCCGCAGCGTGTACCGCACGAGGAGCGTGTCGACGGCGAGGACGGTCTCGCCGCCGCGCTCGACCTCGAACCCGACCATCGTCGCCCCGGTGAGGAAGTTGCCAGAGACCCCCCGGACGCGGATCGTGGCGTCCTCGGCGAAGAGGTTGGCGATCCGCTGCACGGCGACGAGGCGGACGCGCTCGCGGCCGGCGTCGGTGCCGAGGTAGAGCAGCAGGGCCCCGAGCGCGAGCGCGCCGAGCACGGCGAGCGCCGTGAGCCCCAGCGCGACGCGGCGGGCGGTGATGCGGCGCTCGAGGCGCTTCACGGGCGTCTCGTCCGGCCCCGGCGGCGGCGCGCCCTGCGGCTCGTCCGCACCGCCGCCGTCCGCGTCGCCGCGGGGCAGGTCGTCGTCGGGCAGGGCGGTCGGGTCGGTCACGGGAGCGTCAACGCGGAGATATGTCGGAGAGGTGTGCGGCCGGTCGCAGCGTGCTAGAGCGTGTCATGGACTCGGCCACCGCCCCCCCGCGCCGGGTAAACCCGGACCTGGGGGCCGCCCAACGGGCGGGGGGGCGGTTTCTCTGGCGACATCGTAAAACCGCCCCCCCGACGCTACCGCGCCGCCCCCCCGCGGGGGGGCTGTTAAGGCCGATTGCTGCAAGTCCATGACATGCTCTAGAACGTCTGGCCGATGGAGAGGTGGAACTGGAGGCGGCCGAGGACCGGGTGCGCGGTGATGGCCGCCTCGTCGAAGGTCGTGTTGTTCTTGCGGGCGTCGACGTAGCCGCCGAGGCAGGCCGTCGTCGGGTTGCCCTGCGCGTCCTCGACGACGTCGCCCTGCGCGTCGCGGACGGTCGCGACGCCGTCGTTGCCGCAGAAGACGGTGGCGGCGTTGCGGAGGTCGAGGTAGGACGGGTTGAGCTTGACGCCGACGGCGAACGAGACGAAGCCGACCGGCGTGAGGTACTGCAGTCCCGCGCCGGCACCGACGCGCAGGCCGCCCTCGCGGTCGAGGACGTCGGCGAGCTGCGCGTCGGCGACGTTGCCCGAGGTGCGGAGCAGCAGCGACGTTGGGGCCGTGGACGGGCGGAAGACGCGGCCGGCGTCGGCGAAGACGCTCGAGCCCCACCGCGGGCCGAGCGGGAACGGTAGGTTGAGCTGGACCGAGGCCGAGGCCTTGGCCCGCCCGCCGGTGCCGATGTAGTTGATGTCGCCGTTGCCGCGCAGCCGCGTGAGGCCCGTCGCGGCGAAGCCGGCCGTGTCCGGCGTGACGACGATGGCCTTGGGCCCGAGGCGGTTGGTGCCCCAGCCGCGGACGTCCGTCGTGCCGCCGGCGTAGAAGAGGCGGTCGCGGAGGAGGACGTAGTCGCGGCCGGTGTCGAGGTCCGTCCCGCGCGCGGCGCGGACCATGCCGGTGTTGAGCCGCAGCGCGAGGCCGAGGCGCTCGCGCAGCGGGGCGAGGGCCGAGACCGAGACCGAGCCGCGGGCGTAGTTGACGTTGCCGACGGCCCCCGAGACCGAGGGCCGCACGACGACGCCGCGCGTCGGCTGGAGCGTGTTGTCGAGCCGGCCCCACGTGACGTCGAGGCTCGGCACGACGGCGCGCGAGCGCAGCGCGGTCGTCGCGATGAGGCCGAGCGGGTCGATGAGGCGCAGGCCCTGGCCGCGCGAGAGGTCCACCTGCCGCCCGGCGACGCTCAGCGCGACCGTCCGCAGGCTCGAGCGCGAGTAGAGCACGCTCCCGACGAGCGCGGCCGTCGTGCCGGTCTCGATCTCGTCGTCGCGGAGGCGGTACGACGGCTGGACGCTCGCCGAGAGGCGGCGGTTGAAGAAGTAGGGCTGCCGGAAGGCGGCCGTGGCGCTGATGTCGCGGATGGGCCCGCCCGAGACCGAGCGCCCGCCGATGCCGGCGATGCCGGTCCGCGCCTCGAGGCCGGCCGAGAGCTGCTGCGCGCCGCCGAGCAGGTTGCGGTGCGTCACCTGCGCGCGGCCGGTGATGCCGCCGTCCGAGAAGTAGCCGCCGAAGGCGCTCACGACGCGGCTCGGCCCGCGGCGCAGGCGCACGCGGACCGCGACGGTCGAGTCGCGCGGCTGGTCCGGCACGAGCTCGACGAGCGCGAGCTGGAACAGGCCGAGCCCGAACAGCTCGCGCTGGCCGTCGCTGAGGTCGCGGCCGTCGAAGCGCTGGCCCGCGCGGAAGGGCAGCTCGCGCAGGATGACGTTCTCGGAGAGCCCCTCCGCGCCCTCGACGGCGATGGGGGCGTAGCGCGCGCGCGCGCCGGCGGTGACCTTCACCCGGACGTCGGCGACGAGCCCGGTCGAGTCCGGGAACTGCTCCACGCCGACGTCGGCGAAGGGGTAGCCGCGCTGGCGCAGCCACGCCAGCGCCGACGTCTGGAGCGCGACCAGGCCGGACTCGGCGAGGCGCTCGCCGGGCCGCACGGCCGGGCGCGCGGTGAACGCGGCCCAGTCGGGGTGCAGCTCGGGCGCGAGCTGCTCCTCGGCCGTCCGCCGCCCCGGCCCGCCGAACGCGAGCCCGCCGACGCGCAGCGCCGGCCCCTCGGCGACCGTGAACGTGACCGCGACGAGGTTGGCCGCCGAGTCCAGCCGGACCTCGTACTCCGCCGCCGCGCGCGGGAAGCCGTTGCGGGCGTAGTAGCGCTCGATGCGGACGAGGTCCTTCTGCACCTCGACCGGCTTGAACGGGTAGACGCCGGCCTCGCCGGGGAACAGCCGGACCCTGCGCCGGACGCGGTCGACGAGCCTCGGCGGCTGCGTCGCGACCTGGAGCCCGAGCGTGGCGAGGTCCAGCGTCTGCGTCTCGGCGAAGACGAAGCGGACCGAGCCGACCTCGGTCTGGTCGTTGACGAGCCCGAGCGGCGCGCCCTGCGCCGACGCCGGGCGCACGGCCGCGGCAGCCGCGCACAGCGCGGCGACGGCGACGAGGCGGAAGGCGAGAGGGGGACGAGCGGACACGCGAGCCGGCGAGGGGGAGCCCGGGCGGCGCAGAGGCGGCCGGGCCGGGACATGTCCAAACTACGGTGCCGGGGGCGGCGTGGCCGCAGGCGCGTCGCTCCGGGCCGCGCCCGCGCCACCGGCCGCGGTCGGAGCGTCGGCCGGGCCGTCGGCCGGGCTGTCGGTCGGGCCGTCGGCCGGGGCCTCCGCGCCGGTGGCGTGGCCCCGGCGGGCGGTCCGCGCGCGGCGGGCGCGGGCCGGCGCGGTCCGCCGCTCGTGCAGGCTCGTCACGACGGCCCCCGCGATGAGGATCAGGCCCGAGAAGTAGATCCAGAACACGAACGCGAGCACGAGCCCGAACACGCCGCCGAGCCCGCCGAGCGTCTCGCCGGCGGTGTCGTACCGGTCGAAGCCGCCGACGGCCGCGGCGTAGACGGCGAAGCCGTTCTTGGCGGCCTCGAACAGCACGGCCCCGACGGCCGCCCCGACGAGCGCGCTGCGCACGGGCGGGTGCGGGCGCGGGACGTAGCGGTAGAGCTGCCCGAGCATGCCGAGCGTGAGCAGGTACGGCACGACGAGCGCGAGCGCGCGGACGGTCCACTGCCCCGCCGCGTGCACCACGTCGGCGTCGAGGCCGAGCGCGGCCGCGAAGGCCCCGCTGCGGGCGGTGAGCACGCGCACGGAGACCGTCAGCGCGAACGAGAGCACGAAGAGCGACCCGACCTGGAGCACCATCCGGAGGTCGAAGGCGTAGCCCGGTAGCAGGTCGCGCATGTGGTGCCGCCCCGGCCCCATCGCGGCCCCGATGACGTAGCGCAGCGTCGAGAACAGCGTCACGACGGTCACGAGCAGGGCCGCGCCGCCGACGAACGTCACGGCCCCGGAGGCCTGCTGGAGCTGGAAGACGAGCTCGATCAGCGCGTCGGACTGCCCCGCCGGCAGGAACGACCGCAGGAACGTCGCGACCGTCGCGAAGGGGTCGCCCTGGCGCAGCACGAGCCCGAAGATGCCGGTCGCGAGCAGGATCAGCGGCAGCAGCGTCACGAGCACCTTGAACGCGACGGCCTGCGCCCACAGAAACGCCGGCTGCGTCGCGAACGTCCGCACGACGCCGCCGCCGTAGTAGGCGGGGCCGGCGAGGGCGCGGCGCGCCGGGCGCGGGAGGTGGCGGAGCATGGCAGGCGGGGTCGGGCCGGATGGTACGCCGGGGCCGGGCGGCCCCACAACGCGTGCGGGGCGGCGTCCGCTCGGACGCCGCCCCGCACAGGGCAGAAACCCGGAGCGTCCTAGCGGACGACCGTGACGGTCTGCGTGAGCGCGCCCGCGCCCGCCGTCAGGCGCAGCACGTAGACGCCCGGCGCGAGCGCCGCCGTGTCCAGCACGGCCGACTGCGCGCCGGCCGAGACGCCCTCGGCGACGACCGCGACCTCGCGGCCGAGCGCGTCGTAGAGCGCGAGCCGCACGGCCTGCGCCGTCTCGGTCGAGAAGCGCACGCGCGCCGCGCCGCGCAGCGGGTTGGCGACGTCGAGCGAGAGCCGGCCCGCCGGCGTCTCCGCCGTCGCCGTGCCGCCCGGCACGATGTCCGTCGTGCGGACGGGCAGCAGCTGGTTCGCGCTGCGGAACTGGTTCGCAGGGCCCTGATACGTGAATAGCCCGGTCGGGATCGCCGTCCCGACGACCTCGGAATCCGTCGCCGAGCCCGTCCGCAGGATGGCCGTCGTCGTGACGCCGCCGACGGTCTGCGAGACGGTGTAGTTCTTAGCAGCGACGAACGAGACGTCGCCCGCAGCGTCGATGGTGAGGTTCGTGATGCGGACGATCTCGGACTCGTAGACCTCCGTGTCAGGATCGCCCTCGCCGAGTTGGGCCAGTGTGAGGGTCTGCACGGCCGGGGCCGCCTGGGCGCGCGCGAGGACCGTGAAGCCGCCTTCGAGGATGGTGTCGATCTCGAGCAGGCCCGTGCCCGGCGCACCGACCGTCGCCTGGAATTCGACGAGGCGACCCGTCGCGGTGATACGGTCGCCAGCGGCGATGGCACCCGACGCGATGGCCGTCGCGAGCGGCGAGCCGGCCGGCCCGAAGAGCACGAGGCCCGCCGTGTCGTCTTGGATCCACACGTTGCGCCCGAGCGCGCGCGTGACGACGCCCTCGGCCGTGACAGTCGAGTTGAGCGCCGCCGTGCGGACGGACGAGATCGGAGCCCCCACGACGAGCTGGCCGCGGATCTCGCCGCCGGTGAACGTCTGCGAGTGGACGTTGACGTAGAGGCCGTCGGACTGGAGCGCCGTCACCTGCGCCGGCGTCAGCGTGAACGTGTTGGCCGCGGCAGCGAAGGTCCCGCTGCGCTGGTCCGTGCCGATCGTCGGCGTCAGGCTTATGATCACCGGGCCGGATGCGCTCGCGGTGCCGGTGTGGATGTGCGACGCCGCATAGTTGCCGGTGAAGCCCGAGAAGGCACCCGTCAGGACGAGCGTCGAGCCGGTCAGCGTCGCGCCGATGGTGCCGGTCGCCGGGGAGGCGTTGGGCGTCGGGCGCTCGTTGGCACCGGAGAGTGTCGCGCGGTAGGACTGCGCCGAGGCGGACCCGGCGAGCACAAGCAGTGCGAGGAGTGGGAGCGCCGCACGGCGGAGAGTAGAGAGCGTCATAGGAGTAATGAAAGGCGAAACGAACACAGGCGGGACGCCGAAGCGCCCCGCCCGCGGGAAGAAGTTTAGCGGACGACCGTGACGGTCTGCGTGAGCACGTCCGCGCCCGCAGTCAGACGCAGCACGTAGACGCCCGGCGCGAGGGCGTCGGTGTTCAGCGTCGCCGTCTGCGCGCCCGACACGACGCCCTGCGCGAGCGTCGCGACCTGACGGCCGAGGACGTCGTAGACGGCGAGGCGCACGTCCTGCACGGTCTCGGTCGAGAAGCGGACGAGCGCCGCGCCGCGGAGCGGGTTCGCCACGACGAGCGAGAGCGCGCCCGACGGCGTCTCCGACCCGGCCGTGATGACCGTGCCCGTGATCTGGATGTCGTCGATGCCGATGAGCTCGTCCGAGCCGGGGGCATTGGCCGTCATGATGCGGATATCGACCGAGGCCCGGTTGTTGGCCGCGGCCGGCAGCGTCACGTCGACGGGCGTCACGAGCGTCGCCGTCGGCGAGGTCGAGGCGTCGGCGACAAACCCGGCCGGGACGTTGGTGTAGTCGCCCGTCGTGCCGGCGCGGAACTGCAGCGCGACCTGCTGGACAGCGTCGACCGGGGTCGCCGTGCCGCCCGACGGGATGAACGTGCCGTCGTCGATGTCGCGGAGGGTGTAGCGGACGCGGATGTTGCCCAGGCCCGTCGTCACGACGCGGACGACGAGGTGCGGCATGTCCGCCGTGGCCGAGCCCTGGAAGGCGACGGTCGGGTTGGGGAGCGTGTCGAACTCGTAGTTGCCGCCCGACGCCTGCGTGCCGGGGTCCGTCTTGTTGGCGAGGATGCTGAGCGGCGTTGCCGAGCCGTCGGCGAGCACGGTCTGCGGGTCCACGCCGATGACAGTCGAGAGGTCGTTGCCGCCGTAGCCCACGATGCCGGGCACGCCAGCCCAGACGTTGTCAGTCGTGATCAGGGCCGGGTTGGACCAGTTCTGCGAGAACGGCAGCGTCTGCGCCGTCTGCGCGAGCGCGGCCGGGGCGAGGAAGAGGGCA
>JAYWIE010000264.1:0-3354 GCA_043789155.1 Rubricoccaceae bacterium
GTCGCCAGCGAAGCGGCGCTCGGCGTCGGCGTGGAGGGCGAGCGCGGCGTCGAGGTCAGCGGCGTCGAACCCCGTCTGGTAGGCCTCGATGAGGCCCCAGACGGCGAAGGCCGAGTCGTCGAGCAGGCCGGGGACGCCGGGCTCGGCGTCGGTCGGGGCGCGGTGCCAGAGGCCGCCATCGGGCCGGCCGAACGTGGCGAGCAGCGCCCGCGACGTCTCACGCGCGGCCGCGGCGAGGTCGGGCCGGCCGAAGGCGCGGGCGGCGGCGGCGAGCGCGGCGAGCGCCAGGCCGGTGCCGTCGGCGAGCGCCTTGTCATCGAGGCCGGGGCGCGGGCGGCGCGTACGGGCGTCGAACAGAGCCCGGCAGACGGCTGGAAAGCGCGGGTCGGCGAGCGCGGCCGCGTCGGCGCGGTGGAGGACGTTGGTGCCGTCGCGGCGGCCCGTCGCCTCGTCGACGAACGTGCCCTCTCGCGTCGTGCCGAAGGCGCAGCGGGCGAGCGCGGCGTCGGCGGGCCCGAGCGCGCCGAGCAGGTCGGCCTCGGTCCAGACGTAGAACGCGCCCTCGTGGCTGTGCCCGTCCGGTCCGGGCGAGTCGGCGTCCTCGGACGTCGCGAAGAGGCCCGCGAACGGGTGGCCGGGCGGCAGGCGGAGGTCCCGGAGGACGTAGCCGAGCGCGCCGAGCGCAGCCCGCTCGAGGTCGGGTGCGCCGGTCGCGAGCGCAGCCTCGGTGCAGGCGAGGGCGAAGAGCGCCTGGTCGGTCAGCATCTTCTCGAAGTGCGGCAGCAGCCACGCGCGGTCGGTCGCGTAGCGGTGGATGCCGCCGCCGAGGACGTCCGAGATGCCGCCGCGGTCGACGGCCCGGAGCGCGTCCGTGGCGAGCGTCACGAGTGTACCGTCGCCCGTACGGCGGGCTTCGGCGAGCAGGAACAGGGCGTGGTGCGGGGTCGGAAACTTGGGCGCGCGGCCGAAGCCGCCGTGCTCGGGGTCGGCCATGCGGCGCAGCGCTTCGGCGGCGGCGGCCGTGTCGGGCGGGCGGGCGCTGTCGTCCAGGTCGGCGGCGAGCGTCGCCGTGAGCTCCGCGGCCGAGGCGAGGATGCCGGCGCGGTCGTCGCGCCACGCCCGCGTCGCGCCCTGCGCCAGCTCCACGACGCCGACGCGGCCCGCTCGCGACGCCGGCGGGAGGTACGTCCCGACGTAGAACGGCCGGCGGTCCGGCGCGAGGAGCGCCGTCAGCGGCCAGCCGCCGTGGCCGTGGACGGCCAGGCAGGCGTCCATGTAGATCCCGTCGACGTCCGGCCGCTCCTCGCGGTCGACCTTGACGCACACGAACGCGGCGTTGAGCGCCGCCGCGACCGCGTCGTCCTCGAACGACTCGTGGGCCATCACGTGGCACCAGTGGCACGCGGCGTAGCCGACGGACAGGAACACGGGCACGTCGCGGCGGGCCGCCTCGGTGAAGGCGGCGTCGGACCACGGCCACCAGTCGACGGGGTTCGCGGCGTGCTGCCGGAGGTACGGGCTGGACGAGGCGGCGAGGCGATTCATGGCGGATCGGGAAACGGGGCGCGACGGACGGGCTCGGCGAACGGCCCGGCCGCAACCGGCGCGGCGTGCCGGCCGATTCCACGACAACCCCCCGCCCGTGATTCCGATGCGCGTCTGCCTCGCCCTCTTTCTCGCCGCGCTCGCCGGCTGCGCCGGCCGCCCGACCGAGGCGCTCCTCGACGCCGCGCGGGAAGCCGAGCACGGGGATGACTCTCGGGCCGCGGCTGGGCTCTACCGCGACGCCGCGCACCGCGGCGACGTCGGGGCGGCGATGTGGCTCGCGGAGCAGGGCGTCGACAAGCAGTCGCTCGACGAGTGGCTCTTCGACCCGCGCCCGACGCACGCCGAGGCGCGCTGGTGGGAGGCGCGTGTGCGCCGCGAAGCGGCGCGCCAGGTCGCGGCCGGCGACACGTCGGGGCACCTCACGCTCGGCAGCATGGCCTTCGTCCACGCTCAGACGTTCCAGGGCGTCAACCGGGACAGCGCGGCCGTTGCCCGTCGCCACTTCGACGCCGCCGTCGCGCTCGGCAGCCGCGCCGCGCTCAGCAGCCGCGCGATGCTCGTCTGGATGACGGACGGGATGCTCGCGGCCGAGCCCTACTTCCGCCAGAGCGCGCAGGCCGGCTCCCTCATGGGCGCGCACATGGTGTCATCGGCCATCATGGACCGCCCGCGTCTCGAGCAGGGCCTGGAGTACGACGACATTCCCGGCGACTGGTCGAAGCAGGACGCCGTGGGCAGCATCCGGTACCTGCGCGGCGCGGGCTTCCCCGAGCTGGCGGCCGAGGCCGAGGCGCAGGTCCAAGGCTTCCGCGCACAGGCCCGGTCGGGCGACGCCGTCGCGGATTCCATCGTCCGCGCGCTCGACGCGCCCGCAGCATCACCCGTCGCGCATTCGTAGAGACGCCCCGCTGGGGCGTCTCTGCCCAGCGCGCCGACATTGGCAGCCGGCACGTCCGGTCGTCGTGAAACCGGGCGTGACGTCCCCGCCATGTTCAGACGTCGGCGAAGACGCCCCAGCGGGGCGTCTCTACGGGGCGTCCGGCGTGTGGTGCGGGCGGTCGCCGACGCCGCCGGCGGGCCCGCCCATGCCCGGCTTGTTCTCCTCGGGCGCGCGGACCATCCGCTGCGTGCGGTACGCGAACTCGATGTCGCCGCGGGCAGCGAAGGCGTCGAGGATGTCCTCCCAGATGAGCTCCTCGGACGGCCGCAACCGGCGCGGCGGGACGAGGTAGCGCAGCGTCAGCCGCACGCCGTCCTCGACGACGGAGGTGTAGACGGTCGGGGTGAGCGCCGAGAAGAAGATGAAGTGCTCGCTCGCCGCGCGGCGCAGGGCCGCCTCGGCGTCGGCCGAGAAGGCCTCGGCGCGCTCCTTCGCGACCGTCATCAGGGCCGCCTTGGCCGCGCGCCAGTCGCTCTCGAACGTCACCCGGACCGCGATCTCGTGCCACACGTAGGGGAACGCGCCGGTGTGGTTGACGAAGGCGTCGGTGAAGATCCAGCCGTTGGGGACGGTCACGACGCGGCCCGTGGACTGGAACGCGCCGGTCTCGGTCTCGACGTCGAGCAGCGTGAACGAGAACAGGCGCTGGTCCGTGACGTCGCCCGTGCGGTCGCGGACGGAGATGCGGTCGCCGGGCGCGAACGGCCGCCGCCAGAGGATGTAGAGCCAGCCGAAAAAGTTGACGACGGGGTCGCGGAGCGCGATCGCGAGGCCGGCCGAGAGGAGGCCGAAGAACGTCGCGAGGGACCCGACGGCCCCGCCCCACACGGGCAGCAGCACGAGCGCGCCGAGCGCGACCGAGCCGT
>JAYWIE010000265.1:0-3328 GCA_043789155.1 Rubricoccaceae bacterium
CTGCGCCTGCGCGGCGGTGGCGAGCAGCAGCAAGACGGAGAGCGCACGCATCGGACTGGCGTCTGTGTCCGAACAACGTATCGACTCAGGGCCGCGGTGGCGTCAGGAATCCCCTCCTTCCTGGCGCGCGAAGGCCCACGCCGCGCGCACGAGCGCCTCGGGCACGCCCGACGCCAGCCGCGGCGCGCCGGGCGCGTCCAGCACCACGAACCGGAGGCCGCTCGCGTCGCGCTTCTTGTCCAGCGTCATCGCCGCGACGAGCGCGTCGTCGGTGACGTCCGCGGGGATGGCGGGCGGGGCGAGGCGGGCGACGAGCGCGTCCATCTCCGCCCACGGCTCGGGCAGAGTGCCCACGGCGCGGCCGGACGACGTGCCCGCCGCGAGACTGGCCGAGAGGTGCAGCGCGGCCCGCATCCCGACCGCCACGGCCTCGCCGTGCCTCAGCCGGCCGTAGCCGGCGGCGGCCTCGAGCGCGTGCCCGAACGTGTGGCCGAAGTTGAGGAACGCCCGTGCGCCCGCCTCGCGCTCGTCCTCGGACACGACGGCCGCCTTGACGGCCGCGGCCTCGCGGACGACCCGGGCGAGCACGTCGGGCGCGGACCAGTCCGCGGCCGCGCGGAGCGTCGCGAGCAGCGGCCCGCCGGCGAGCAGGCCGTGCTTGACGGCCTCGGCGAGGCCTGAGCGGACCTCGCGCGCCGGCAGCGTCGCGAGCACGGCCGGGTCCGCGAGCACGAGCCGCGGCGCGTGGAACGCCCCGACGAGGTTCTTGCCGCGGGCCGTGTTGACGCCCGTCTTGCCGCCGATCGACGAGTCCACCTGCGCGAGCACGGTCGTCGGGAGCTGCGCGAGCGGGAGGCCGCGCAGCAGCGTCGCCGCGGCGAAGCCGGCGAGGTCGCCGACGACGCCGCCGCCGAGCGCGAGCACGGGCGTGGCGCGGTCCGGCCCGGCCGCGAGGCAGGCGTCCACGACGTCGCCGAAGACGGCGAGCGACTTCGACGCCTCGCCCGGCGCGACGACGACCGCGGTCGGCTGCCAGCCGTCGGCCCGCAGGGCATCGAGGAGCGTGCCGAGGTGGAGCCCGGCGACGGTCGCGTCGGTCACGACGAGCGCGCGGCCCGGCGCGAGGCCCGCCGCGCGCAGGCGCGCGGGTGCGGCGGCGAGCGGGTCGGTGTGGACGGCGTAGCGGCCGGCGGCGTGTGTGACGGTGATCAACGGGATACAGGAAGCGGGACGCACGGACGCATGGGGGGCGGGCGTTGGTCCGCACACGACCTGCCGGCCGGGTACTTTCGGCCGTCCCATCCCCGCTTCCCAGTGCTCCGACCTACCGCCGCGCTCGCGGCTCTGCTCTCGCTCTCCGCGTGCTCGGCCGGCGTCGCGACGGCCCGCCTCGGCGCGCCGCCGCCGTCGACCGAGACCCTCGCCCCGGCGACCGACGCCGGCGTCCGCGAGGAGGCCGACCTCTTCCTCGACGGCTACGTCCGCCGCTACGTCCCGCTCTACACCGCGTCGTCGAACGCCGAGTGGGACGCCAACACGCGCATCGTCGAGGGCGACACGGCACAGGCGCGCCGCCTGCGCCTCGCCAACGAGGCCCTCGCCGAGTTCACCGGCTCCGCGGACACCATCACGCGCGCGCAGGGTCTGCTCGCGCGCCGGAGCATCCTCACGGGGCTCCAGGTGCGCCAGCTCGAGGCCGTCCTCTACAAGGCCGCCGGCAACCCGCAGACCGTCGCGCCGCTCGTCCGCCAGCGCATCGCCGCCGAGGCCGCCCAGACCGAGCGCCTCTACGGCTACACCTTCCGCATCGACTCCGCGGAGGTCACGCCGAACGAGATCGACGACATCCTGCGCACGTCGACCGACCTCGCGCAGCGCCGCGCGGCGTGGAACGCGTCCAAGGCCATCGGTCCGACGCTCACCGAGGGCCTCGCCGAGCTCCGCGACCTCCGCAACGGGACCGTCCAGGCCCTCGGCTACGACGACTTCTTCGCGTACCAGGTCCGCGACTACGGCCAGACGTCGGCCGAGATGCTCGCCCAGATGCGCGGCATCAACGACGAGCTGCGCCCGCTCTACCGCGAGCTCCACACGTGGGCCCGCTACGAGCTCGCGGCCCGCTACGGCCAGCCCGTCCCGGAGCTGCTGCCCGCGGACTGGCTGCCCAACCGCTGGGGCCAGGACTGGTCCGCCCTCGCCACGACGGGGGCCGCGCCCACGCCCGGCGACGACGCCTCGGACGCCGACTCCGACGCCAGCGCCTCCGGCCTGGACGCCGCGCTCGCCGAGCACACGCCGCAGTGGCTCGTCGAGCAGGCCGAGCGCTTCTACACCTCCATCGGCTTCGAGCCGCTGCCGCGGTCCTTCTTCGACCGCTCGAGCCTCTACCCGCTGCCGGCGGGCTCGCCGTACAAGAAGAACACCCACGCGAGCGCGTGGCACATGGACCTCGACCGCGACGTCCGGTCGCTGATGTCGGTCGAGACCAACGCCGAGTGGTACGAGACGACGCACCACGAGCTCGGCCACATCTACTACTACCTCCAGTACAGCCGCCCCGAGGTGCCCTACCTGCTGCGCGAGGGCGCGAACCGGGCCTACCACGAGGCCGTCGGCAGCCTGATGGGGCTCGCGGCGATGCAGCCGCGCTTCGTCCAGCACGTCGGCCTCGAGACGGACTCGGCGGCCGTGGCGGACCCCGTGCAGAACCTGCTCCGCGAGGCGCTCAACTACGTCGTGTTCATCCCGTTCTCGTCCGGCGTGATGCCGGCCTTCGAGCACGACCTCTACGCCGAGGACCTGCCGCAGGACCAGTGGAACGCGCGCTGGTGGCAGTACGCCCGCGAGTTCCAGGGCATCGCCCCGCCGGACGCGGCCCGCGCGCTCGTCGGCGCGCCGTTCGACGACGCCGCCACCAAGACGCACATCAACGACGACCCGGCGCAGTACTACGACTACGCGCTCTCGTACGTGCTCCTGTTCCAGCTCCACGACCACATCGCCCGCGAGATCCTGCACGAGGACCCGCGCGACACGGACTACTACGGCCGCCGCGACGTCGGCGACTTTCTGCGGGGCCTACTGCGCCCGGGCGCGCTCGTGGACGGCAACCGCCTGCTCGAGGAGGCCACGGGCCGGCCGCTCACGGCGCAGCCGATGCTGGACTACTTCGCGCCGCTGATGGACTGGCTGCGCGTCCAGAACGCCGGCCGCACGGCGACGATCTGACGACACTGAGTTCGAAGAGAGCGGCGTGTTCCGCTCGGGGGTGGGGGCGCGCTCTCAAACCGATCTGCATAACGCGGGCGCGCCCGCGGACTCACTCGGA
>JAYWIE010000266.1:0-3318 GCA_043789155.1 Rubricoccaceae bacterium
GACTGGCTCACCGAGCGCGACGCCTTCATCCGCCTCGCCCAGCGCCACGCCTTCGGCCCGTCGACGCAGTCGCTCGTCGACGCGGCCGAGCGCCGCGGCATCCCGTGGCTGCGCCTCAACGGGCAGTCGCTCGTGCAGCTCGGCCACGGCCGCCACCAGAAGCGCGTCCAGGCGACCGTCACGTCCGAGACGCGCCACATCGCCGTCGAGATCGCGTCCGACAAGGAGGAGACGCGCGGCATCCTCGCGGCCGTCGGGCTGCCCGTGCCGCGCCAGGAGCTCGTCTACTCGCCCGAGGCAGCTGTGGAGGCGGCCGAGGCCATCGGCTACCCGGTCGTGACGAAGCCGCTCAACGCCAACCACGGCCGCGGCATCTCGATCCGCCTCACGAGCCCCGAGCAGGTCGCGGCCGGCTTCGCCGAGGCCCGCCAGCACGGCACCAGCCGCGGCGTGCTCGTCGAGTCCTTCGTGACCGGCTTCGACCACCGGATGCTCGTCGTCAACGGCGCGCTCGTGGCCGTGGCCAAGCGCGTCCCGGGCCACGTCACGGGCGACGGCCAGGCGACCATCGAGGCGCTCGTCGCGGCCGTCAACGCGGACCCCCGCCGCGGCGTCGGCCACGAGAAGGTCCTCACGCAGATCCAGTTCGACGACCAGGCCGAGCGCCTCATGACGGCTACGGGCTACACCCGCGAGACCGTGCTCGCGGCCGGCGAGACGTTCTACCTCCGCTCGACCGCCAACCTCTCGACCGGCGGCACCGCCATCGACCTCACCGACATCGTCCACCCGGACAACCGCGAGATGGCCGTCCGCGCCGTCCGCGCGGTCGGCCTCGACGTCGGCGGCGTGGACTTCCTCACCGACGACGTCGCGAAGTCGTACAAGGACGTCGGCGGGGCCATCGTCGAGGTCAACGCGGCCCCCGGTTTTCGCATGCACGTCGCACCGTCCGAGGGCACGCCGCGCGACGTGGCCGTGCCGGTGATGGACATGCTGTTCCCGCGCGGCGCGCCCGCCCGCATCCCGATCGTCGCCGTGACGGGCACCAACGGCAAGACCACGACGACGCGCATGGTCTCGCACGTGCTCCAGATGGCCGGCTACGTGCCCGGCATGACCAGCACCGACGGCGTCTTCATCGACGGCCGCCTCTCGGTGCGCGGCGACATGACGGGCCCGTCAGGCGCGCAGATGGTGCTCCGCGACCCGTTCGTGGACTCGGCCGTGCTCGAGGTCGCCCGCGGCGGGCTCGTCCGGTCGGGCCTCGGCTTCCAGCGCTGCGACGTCGCGGCCTGCCTCAACGTGACCTCGGATCACCTCGGCCTCGGCCGCATCGACACGCTGGACCAGCTCGCGGCCGTCAAGCGGGTCCCGATCGAGGTCGCCCGCGAGGCCGTCGTCCTCAACGCCGACGACCCGCGCGTGCTCGCGATGGCCGAGCACGCCCGCGCGAAAAAAATAGTCTACGTCACGATGGACGCCGACCACGCGCTCGTGCGCGAGCACGTCCAGGGCGGCGGCCGGGCCGTCGTGCTCGAGCGCGGCATGGGCGGCGAGATGATCACGCTCTTCGACGGCGGTCGCCACATCCCGGTGCTCTGGACGCACCTCATCCCGGCGACGATCGAGGGCAAGGCGACGCACAACGTCCAGAACGCGATGTTCGCGGCCGCGCTGTGCCACGCATTAGGCGAGACCGTCATGCCGCTGACGCTGGACCAGATCCGACACGGCCTCCGCACCTTCACGACGTCCTTCTACGAGGCTCCCGGCCGCCTCAACGTCTACGACGAGCACCCGTTCAAGGTCATCCTGGACTACGCCCACAACCCGGCCGCCGTCGAGGCGATGGGCCGGCTCGTGGACCGGCTCGACGTCAAGGGCGTGCGCCGGCTCGTGGTCTCGGCCCCCGGCGACCGCCGCGACGAGGACGTCGTGGCCGTGGCGCGCGCGGCCGCGCCGCACTTCGACGCCGTGATCTGCAAGCAGGACGACCGTCGCCGCGGCCGGACGTCCGGCGAGATCCCGACGCTGCTGCGCGACACGTTCGTCGCCGAGGGCCTGGACCCGGCGATGGTCGAGATCGTGCCGGACGAGGAGGCGGCCGTCGCGCACGGCCTCGCCGTCTCGCGCCCCGGCGACCTGCTCGTCGTCTTCGGCGACGCGATCACGCGCTGCTGGAAGCAGATCGTGCAGTTCGACAGCCCGCACCGCGAGTCCGAGGTCGAGGCCGGCCCGCCCAGCCTGCTGCCCGAGGGCGAGGCCTTCGAGCTCCACGCCCGCCAGCGGATCGCCCGCGACGACCGCGGCGTCCACCTCGTCACCGCCCCGGACGAGGAGGCGGACTGAGGGCCGGGGTTTCAGGTGAGCAGGTGGCACGTGGCACTACGGCTCGCTTCGCCACCGCCTCCTGCTTACGATCTCATACCATTACCGCAGAATACCAGTGCATCCCAAAAATGCCATCCCCGGCGGGATGACACTAAATCGAGGCACTGCACTCTGACGGAAACGGTATCACACACCTGTAACGTGTCACCTGATCACCTGCCACTCATTTCTGACAGCCGCCGCCAGACGGGCGCGGGCACGCTTCTCGACTCCCCCGGTGCCGCGCTCGAAGCAGCAGGCGTGGACGACCTCGACGGGTTCGTCGCCGCATGGCGCGGCGGCGTCGCGCGGCTGGCCCGCGCGCTCGGGTGGGACGCGCCGGCCGTCGGCGTGCGCCCGTTCCCGGGTGGCGTCTCGCTCGCCGTCGCCGCCGACGTCGATGCGCTCTACGTCGCCGCCGAGCTCAACGAGGCCGCGGCCCGCCTGGCGTACGCCGACGTGTCGGGCGACGCGCCGGCCGAGCCGTTCGAGGCCACGGTCGAGCGCCTGCGCGGGCTGGTCGCGCGCGACCGCGACGACGCGCTCGTCGCGCTGCTCGCCGCGGCCGAGGCGCACGGCGTCAGCGCGCTGTGGGACGACGAGGCGGTGACGCTCGGCCTCGGGGCCGGCGGCCACACGTGGCCCGCGCGCGCGCTGCCCGCGCCCGAGGACGTCGCGTGGGACGCGCTCCACGACGTCCCCGTGGCCCTCGTGACAGGGACCAACGGCAAGTCCACGACGGTCCGCATGCTCGCCGCGATGGCGACGGCCGCGGGCCACGTGCCCGGCGTGTCCACGACGGACTACGTCGCCGTCGGGGCGGACGTCGTCGAGACGGGCGACTTCTCGGGCCCGATGGGCGCGCGCGCCGCGCTGCGCGACCGGCGGACGACGGTCGGGCTGCTCGAGGTCGCGCGCGGCGGGCTGCTGCGCCGCGGCGTCCCG
>JAYWIE010000267.1:0-3313 GCA_043789155.1 Rubricoccaceae bacterium
CTGGCTTCGGCCCGGCCGGCTTCGGCCCGCCGCACGGCTTCGGCCCGGGCGTCGCCGACGGCGTCACGTCCGGCGACAGCGCCGGGCAGGCCCACTTCGCCGACGCGCTCGTGGCCGTGCCGAGCTTCGCGCCGCCCGAGCCTATCGTGCCGCTTGAGGACATGAAGCGCCGCGCGGTCGAGCGCGCCTTCGCGACGTGCGGCGGCAACGCCGAGCGCGCCGCGGCCGAGCTCGGCATCGGCCGCGCGACGATGTACCGGCTGCTCAAGAAGTACGACCTCCAGGCGGAGTGAGGGCGGGGGCGCTGTTTGGCGTTGAGATGAGAGAGTTTGGAGTTTGAAGTTTGGAGTTCGGGAGCGTCCTCGCTGGCGTGAGGGCCGTGCCCGTCTCGGCCTTCACCCCTTCAAACTCCAAACTCCAAACTCTCCGGGTCCGGGCGCACCCGCGCGCCGTGCAACCCGGAGGTCCCGCCTCGGGTACCCTCTGCCCCACCCTCCCCGCCCCGATGAGACTGACCGAGTACGAACGGACCGCCCAGCGCGACGTCGAGCGCTGGGAGCGCGGCGAGTCCCTGGTGCAGCAGGCGCTGAGCTTCGCGATGAAGCCCGTCGACTGGGCCTTCGACCGCTTCGTCCCGCCGAGCGTGCTGGACCCGCTCACGGACGCGCTCACGACGGCCCTGACGGCCCTCAACGACGCCTCGGCGTGGACCTTCGACGCCAAGGACGTCCTCGCGAAGGCCAGGGCGGCCGGCATCGACGCCGAGACCGTCGAGGGTCTCCGCGACGCGCCGCTGGAGCAGCTCGACGCGCTCGCGAAGCCGTACACGTCCGAGAACACCGTCCTCGCCGCGCTCTCGGGCGGCGGGACCGGGCTCGGCGGGGCCCTCCTGCTCGCGGCGGACATCCCGATCCTGTTCACGGTCAACTTCCGGCTCATCCAGCAGATCGCGGCGGCGTACGGCTTCCCGCTGCAGGGGCCGGAGTTCACACCGCTCGTGGTGTCCATCTTCAACGTCGCGTCGTCGGGCAGCAAGGAGGCCAAGAGCGACGCGCTCCGCGAGCTCTCGGTCGCGGGCGCGGCGTTCGCGCACGGCTCGGGCTACCGCGGGCGGGCCGCGCAGGGCACGCTGCGCGAGCAGCTCGGGCACCTGCCGCGCGAGATCGCCAAGAACCTCGCCTCGGCGAAGCTCGGGCAGCTCATCCCGGTCGCGGGGGCCGCCATCGGCGCGGGCGTCAACTACTGGTTCACGGACCAGACGGCGCAGGCCGCCGTCGCGCTCTGCCGGGTGCTCTACCTCGAGCGCAAGGAGCGCCTGTAGGCCAATGGGACGGCCGCACATGGCTCTAGTTCTGCCCTACTGGGACATGTGCCGTCGCGAGGGCACGAGTCTTCAGCAGGGCATGAACTTCCGGATTAGCCCAGATCACTCCGTTCTGCTCACGTCCGTGCTGCCCAATGCGCCTTACGTGGATCGCTTCGAGGATGATGGGTCGACGCTCATCTACGAAGGGCACGACGAGCGGCGTATGTCGGGCGGCCCAGACCCGAAAGTTCAGGACCAGCCAGGCGTCTTCCCGGGCGGCAACCTCACTCAGAACGGCAAATTTTACAGCGCCGCACGGTCATTCGTCGCCGGCGAACGTCCGGCAGAACGGGTACAGGTCTACGAAAAGCTTCGCGCTGGCATCTGGGCAGACAACGGGACCTTCCACCTCGTAGATGCTTGGCAAGAGCGGTCTGGCGCGCGGACGGTCTTCAAGTTTCGCCTCGTTGCTGTCCACGACGACGAGCGACGAGATCTGCCCGGACTCCCAGAGCGGCGACGGCTTATCCCGGGTGCGATCAAGAAGGAAGTCTGGCTCCGGGACCGAGGGCAATGCGTGGAATGTGGCGCAACCGACGAGCTCCATTTCGACCACATCATTCCGTATTCGCGTGGTGGCTCCTCAATCGTTGCAGCTAACATTCAGCTGCTCTGCGCACGCCACAACCTCAGCAAGGGCGCAAGGATCGCGTAGACTCGGGGCAGATACATTCGCGAGGTTTGGCTCGCGCGCGTTGTAGCCGGTGCCGTCGCGCAGGCTGAATCCGTCCGGGCCGAAGTGCGCATCGTGCATGATCTGCTTGCCTGCGTCCCAGTCGACGGAGTAGGGGACGGATCAGCCGCGGCGCTCGAGCCCGAGCCGGACGAGCCCGATGCCGGCGAAAAAGTCAACCGCCGTCTTCTCCGGGTACGTCTGCACCCGGCGGGTCGGAGCCGGGCAGGATGTCAGAGAGTCCATAGAGCGGGCGGACGACGCGGCGCCGGCCGAAGGTTTCGATGATGGAGATGGCGACGCTGGCGTAGCGCGAGTCCTGCCCGCGCTCTGCAGCGCTGACGTTGGGCTGGGACGAGCCGATGCGCCGGGCTGCCTCGGCCTGCGTCAGCCCGGCCGCTTCCCGGACGCTACGGGCCACCTCGCCGAGGCGGAGCAGGTCCATTATATCCATATCGACTATCTATGTCAAGCGGCTATGTCGCCGGGTAGGCGTAGAAGCCCTGGCCGGACTTGCGCCCGAGGCGCCCCGCAGCCACCATCTTGCGCAGCAGTGGGCTCGGCCGGTACTTCGAGTCGCCGAGGTCGCGGTGGAGCACCTCCATGATCGCGAGGCAGACGTCGAGGCCGATAAAGTCCGCGAGCGTGAGCGGGCCCATCGGGTGCGCCATGCCGAGCCGCATCACGGTGTCGATGGCCTCGGGCGTGGCGACGCCTTCCATGACGCACGTGACGGCCTCGTTGATCATCGGCATCAGGACGCGGTTCGAGACGAAGCCCGGGAAGTCCGCGACCTCGACCGGCGTCTTGCCGAGCCCCTCGGCGAGGGCCTGGATCGCGTCGTAGGTCGCCTGCGACGTCTCGAGCCCGCGCACGATCTCGACGAGCGCCATGACGGGCACGGGGTTGAAGAAGTGCATCCCGACGACCTTCTCCGGCCGCCCCGTGACGGCGGCGATGGTCGTGATCGAGATCGACGACGTGTTGGTCGCGAGGATGGCCTCGGGCGGGGCCGCGGCGTCGATGGCGCGGAAGAGTTCGGCCTTGACGTCCGGGTTCTCGGTCGCGGCCTCGACCACGAGGTCCGCGTGCGCGACGCCCTCGGCGAGGTCGGTCGCGAGCGCGATGCGGCCGAGCGTGGCCGCGGCGGCGTCGGCGGTGATCTTCTCTTTCTTGACCTGCCGGCCGAGGTTGGCGTCGATGGTGGCGCGGGCGGCGTCGAGGCGCGACTGGTCGAGGTCGACGAGCGTGACGGCGTGCTCGCTCTGGGCGAA
>JAYWIE010000268.1:0-3309 GCA_043789155.1 Rubricoccaceae bacterium
TTTCCAGCCCATCACGGCCTGGAGGACCTGGTGGAGGCCGTCGAGCGGGAGGCCGGCCGGGACTGTCACCATGCGCCAGACCTCGGGCTCGACGCCGTCGAGCGAGACGCGCAGGCGGAGGCGCGGCGCGTCGGGGTCGAGCTCCGGTAGGTCGGCGGCGTCGGCGGCGTCGGGCTCGGGCCAGCGCGGGCGCGGCGGCTGCGCGCTCGGCACGGCGGGCGCGAACGGGATATGGCCCTCGTCGGCGAGTCGCGCCTGGATCTCGGCCGGCGCGTGGCGCGCGTCGAGCGGCATCCCGTTGATCGTCAGCAGCCACGCCATCGGGTTGCGGACGAGCGCGCTCGGGAGCGTCCAGTGCGGGTCCATCCGCACGAGGCCCAGCCCGTCGCGGACGTCGCGGGCGCGGGTGGCGGCGGTCGCCTCGGAGACGCCGAACAGGCCGGCGATCTCGGCCGTGTGCAGATGCGGCTCGGTGCCCGGGTCCGAGAGGAAGTTGACGTAGCCGACGGCGCGGACGATCCCGGCCGCCCATCCTTCGGCCTTGCCGCGCAGCAACGGCGGACCGGGACCCGCGGCGAGCGCCTCGGCCGCGGCGCGGGCCAGCCCGGCGTACTCGTCGCCGAGAGTGTCGGCGCACACGGCGTCGGTGAGCGCGGTGACGGCCTCGAGGCGCGCCTGGACATCCGGGGCGAGGGGCAGTATGGCCGTGTGGGCAGGGTGCCGGACGCTACGCGCGGCGGCGTCCGCCGTCAAGAGGCTACCCGACGCGGGCGAAGCCGAGGCTCCGCGGGGCGGTCCGGCCGAAGAAGTCGCGCGTCTCGGCGACGTCCGGCGCGCGCAGCTCGGGGTCCGCTTCGGCAAGCGCGAAGGCCGCCTCGCGGGCTTCTTCCAGGATCTCGTGGTCGCGGACGATGTCGGCGATCTTGAGGTCCGGCAGGCCGGACTGGCGCGTGCCGAAGAAGTCGCCCGCGCCGCGGAGCTTCAGGTCCAGCTCGGCGATCTCGAAGCCGTCCGTCGAGCGCTCCATGGCCTCGAGGCGCTCGGTCGCGTCGGCCGTCCGCTTGAAGCCGGCCATGAGGAAGCAGAAGGACTGGTTGCCGCCGCGCCCGACGCGCCCGCGGAGCTGGTGCAGCTGCGCCAAACCGAAACGCTCGGCGTGCTCGATCACCATCACGGTCGCGTTGGGCACGTCCACGCCGACCTCGATCACGGTCGTCGCGACGAGCACGTCGGTCTCGCCGGATTTGAAGGCGTCCATGGCCTCCTCCTTCTCGTAGGCCAGCATCCGGCCGTGGACGAGGTCCACGCGGTACGGCCTGAGGCGCTCCGCGAGCTCGGCCGCGCCCGACTCGGCGTCCTTGACGTCGGCGAGCGTCTCGGACTCGGACTCCTCGACGAGCGGGAACACGACGTAGGCCTGGCGGCCCTCGCGCAGCTGGTCCTGGACGAAGGCGAGCATCTCGTCGCGGCGCGAGTCCGGGTAGACGCGCGTCTCGATGGGCTTGCGGCCGGCCGGGAGCTCGTCCATCACCGTCACGTCGAGGTCGCCGTAGACCGTCAGCGCGAGCGAGCGCGGGATGGGCGTGGCCGTCATCATGAGCGTGTGCGGGCGCTGGCCCTTGCGCTGCATCTTCGCGCGCTGCATGACGCCGAAGCGGTGCTGCTCGTCCACGACGGCGAGGCCGAGGCTCTGGAAGGCGACCGTGTCCTCGATGAGCGCATGCGTCCCGACGGCGATCTGGACGGCCCCCGAGGCGAGCTCGGCCAGGATCTCCTCGCGCAGCTTCTTGCGCTGCCCGCCGATGAGCAGCCGCACGCCGACGCCGAGCGGCTCGAGGAAGCGCCGCAGGTTGGCGTAGTGCTGCTCGGTGAGGATCTCGGTCGGCGCGAGGAAGGCCGCCTGGTGGCCGGCGTCCACGGCCATCAGCATCGCCGCGACGCCGACGACCGTCTTGCCCGAGCCGACGTCGCCCTGGACGAGGCGGTTCATCTGCGCGCCCGAGGCCGTGTCCCGCGCGACGTCCGCGAGAGCCTTCTGCTGGGCGTTGGTGAGGCGAAACGGGAGGACCTCCTCGATAAAGCGCGTCGTGAGCGGGCCCATGCCGGCGAGCGTCGCGCCGGGGTGGCGCTTGGCGCGGCCGCGCGTGAGCGCGAGCAGGAGCTGGAGAAAGAAGAACTCCTCGAACTTGAGCCGCCGCTCAGCCCGTCCGCGCTCGGCGGTGTCCTTGGGAAAGTGGATCGCCCGCAGGGCGACGTTGCCCGCGATGAGCCCGTACTGCGCGATGACGTCCGCGGGCAGGTTCTCGCGGATGAGGCGGCCGTGCGTCTGGAACGCGCCGTAGACCAGCTTGCGCAGCGAGCGGCTCGTGATGCCGACCTTCTCGAGCGCGGCCCCGCCGGGGTAGAGCGGGATGATGCGGCCGGTCGCGAGCGCCGCCGCGGCGTCGTCGAGGGTGTCGAAATCGGGGTGCGCCATCGAGACCTGGCTGCCGTACTGCTCGGGCTTGCCGTGGAAGGCCACGCGGTCGCCGAGGGCGAACATGCGCCCGACGTACTGCGCGCCCCGGAACCAGACGCCCTTCATGACGCCGCCGTCCTCGTCCGTCAGCCGGACCTCGAAGCGGCCCCGGGCACCCGGCAGGAGCGCCTTCGACGTGATCGTGCCGACGACCGTCGCCGGCACGCCGGGCTGGAGGTCGCGGACGGGCGTGACGGTGCTGCGGTCCAGGTAGCGCCGCGGGTAGTAGCGGAACAGGTCGCCGACGGTCGCGATGCCGGCCTTGCGCAGCGGCTCGGCGCGGCGCTCGGAGATGCCCTGCAGGGTCTCGACGCCGTCGTCGAGCGACAGGACAGGCTCCAGAATCGGGTCGCTCATGCAGCGAGTGCTCGGCTGTGCGGGACTTCTCGCGGTCCGACAGGTCGTACCTGGTTGAGGTGCGCGGACACGACGCAGACGGTCTCGCCGCGCAGCGTCACAAACTCGACCTCGACGCCGCCCGCGGCGTGGACGAGCACGACCGTGCCCACGTCGCCCGCAACGAGGCCAGCTTCGGGACGATCTTCGGTCAGGACGACGCGGTCGAGCTCGGTCATGGTCGGATCGGATAGGCGGTGACGAGGCGGACGCGGGCCGCGCCGGTCTCGCGGAACCACACGGCGCGGATGCGAACGCGGCGGCCGGCCGGGGCGTCGAGCAGGCCGTCGACGACGAACCGCTCCCCGAAGGGCGACGGTTCCGCGACTGCGTCATGATTGGTGGCGTGCCGGAGCAGCGCCTCAGCGAGTGCGTCAGGCTGATCTCGCGAGAAG
>JAYWIE010000269.1:0-3309 GCA_043789155.1 Rubricoccaceae bacterium
CTCGCTCCACGGCGTCGCCGCGACCGGGTCGCCAGGGTAGGCGTAGCGGACGACGGCCCCCTGCGTCTGCCCGTACCCATTGCCGAACGCGCGGACCGGCGTGCCGTCGCCCCAGAGCCCTCGCAGGCGGCGCTGAACCGCCAGCGCGGTGAAGGGATCTGCCAGCGGTCCGCTATTCTTGTAGATCAGCGGCACGGCGGTCGTGAAGAGCGGCTCGCTGGGCTCGTCTACGGTCCCGTCGCGGTCGTCGTCGCGCCCGTTGGGAAGGCCTGCGGGCCCGCGCGCGACCTGCACGCCGACGGCCGGTGGAGCGAGGCCGTAGCCGTTGCCGCCGTTGTCGTCGTTGTCCGCGTTGTACGTGAACGAGAGACCCGAGAGCGAGTCCGAGCCCACGTAGTCGTCCACCGCGTTGCCGAGGTCGGTGTCGACAAAGAACCCGGCGTAGACCGAGTCGATCGTCGCCGTCGTGCGGTTGGTGAGCGTGTACCGGTAGAACGTCGTCTCGCCGAGCGGCGGCGCGTCGAAGCCGTACGCCTCGACGCGCGCCTCGACGCCCAACGGCGGCGACGCCGGCGTCAGGTCCCGGTGCACGTTGCCGACGTCGTTCATGAGCCACCACGCGACGTCGTCGCCGCGCAGCGCGGGCTGGTCGCCACCGGCGAGGTTGTAGTTGCCTGCGACGCCGTCGCCGTCGAGCACGGGCGCGCCGAGCGCGGCCGGCCAGTCGCGCAGGTCGGCCGTCGGCGCGCCGCCGGCGAGGTAGGCCGCGACGTCGCGGCGCGAGACGCGGTAGATGCGGTCGTAGACGGCGCAGTCGGGCGGGGCCGTCCCGCCCGGCCCGAGCGGTCCGGGCCAGAAGGCGAAGTTGGTGTACCGCGCCGCGTTGGCGCGCATCTCGCCCCCGACGGTCCCGGCCAGCCAGAGCGCGGCGGAAAAGATGGGCGACTTGCCGGAACCGCGCGGGACGAGATAGCCGTCGCCGTTGGTGCGGGCGTTGCCGAAGAAGAGCGCGCCGGTGTTGAACACGGACGCCTGGACGAGCCCGGGCGTGATCGTGGCCTCAGCCGTGCCGAGCGCGCACGTGCCGGGCGTCGGGGCCGTCTGCGCCATGGCCGGGGCGGCGAGCAGGAGCGTCAGCAGCGGGACAAGGCGCATGGGCGAGGCGGCGAGATCGGTGCCCGAATCTAGGGGCACGCGCCAGCCATCCCGGTTAGGGCATCCCGGATTGCCCGCCCGCTCCGGCGCGCCTACTCGTCCGCGAGGGTCGGGAGGTAGGCCGGCGGCCGGCGCATCTGCGTCGCCTGCTCGTAGGCGTAGGCGAGGCGCAGCAGCAGGCCCTCGCTCCACGCCGGCCCGACGAGCGAGATCCCGACGGGCAGGCCCCGCACGAGCCCGGCCGGGACCGTCACGCTCGGGTATCCCGAGACGGCCGCGGGCGTCGAGCTCGCGCCTAGGAAGTGGTCGCCGTTGACGGCGTCGATGGTCCACGCCGGGCTGCCCGTCGGCGCGACGAGCGCGTCGAGGCGGTGCGTGGCGAGGAGGCTGTCGATATGCGCGCGGGCGAGGCCGCGGCTGCGCGCGAGCGCGCCGGTGTAGGCGACGTCGGTGAGCGGGCCCTGGGCCTGCGCCTGCTCGAGGAGGTCCTGGTTGAACGGCTCCGGGTGGGCCCGGTTGAAGGCGATCACGTCGGCGAGCGAGCGGACGGGGGCGTCGGGGCCGAGCCCGGCGAGGTAGGCGTCGACATCGTGCTTGAAGTCGTAGAGGAGGACCGTGAACTCGTCGGCGTCGTAGCCGCCGGGCAGCGCGAGCGAGTCCACGAGGACCGCGCCGGCCGCGCGCATCGCGTCGAGCGCGTCGTCCGTGAGGCGGTCCGCCGGGGCGCTGTAGCCCGTGACGCCGCCGCCGCGCAGGACGCCGATGCGGGCTCCGCGCAGGCCGTCGGCGTCGAGGAAGCGCGTGTAGTCCGGGGAGACGTGGCCGGCGCTGGCGGCCGTCGCGGCGTCGGCCGGGTCGGGGCCGGCGAGCGCGGAGAGCAGGATGGCCGCGTCGCGGACCGTGCGCGCCATCGGGCCGGCCGTGTCCTGGCTGTGCGAGAGCGGCACGATGCCGGCCCGGCTGACGAGCCCGACGGTCGGCTTGACGCCGACGAGGCCGGTCGCGGCCGACGGGCACACGATGGAGCCGTCGGTCTCGGTGCCCACGCCGACCACGGCGAGGCTCGCCGCGACGCCCGCGCCGGTGCCCGACGACGAGCCGCACGGCGAGCGGTCGAGGACGTACGGGTTGCGTGTCTGCCCGCCGAGCCCGCTCCAGCCGCTCGACGACGGCGACGAGCGGAAGTTGGCCCACTCGCTCAGGTTGGCCTTGCCGACGATCACCGCGCCCGCCGCGCGCAGCCGCTCCACGACGAACGCGTCGGCCGCGGCGACGGTCCCCTCGAGCGCGCGCGCCCCGGCCGTCGTCGTCATCCGGTCGCGCGTGCCGACGTTGCCCTTGACGAGCACCGGGACGCCGTGGAGCGGGCCGCGGACGTGGCCCTGCGCCCGCTCGCGGTCGAGCGCGTCGGCGACGGCGAGCGCGTCGGGGTTGAGCTCGAGGACCGCGCGCAGAGCCGGCCCCTGCCGGTCGAGCGCCGCGATGCGGGCGAGCGTCGCCTCGGTGAGCATCCGCGCCGTGCACGCGCCCGACGCCTGCGCCCGCGCGAGGCCGTCGACGGTCGCCTCGGTGACGTCGCACGGGGCCTGCGCCGCGGCGCAGGCGGGAGCGAGAACGATCAGGGCGGTGAGGCAGAGCCGGAGCGTCATCAGGGGAGGGGCGTGGGCGCGCCGAAGGTAGAGCCGAGGCGGGACGCGAGACCACGAGGCCACGGCGGCGGGAGGCCACGGCGGCGCGAGCCCGCTCCGGTGGCTTCAGCGCCCGCTCGCCCCGGACGGCCTCCGCGCGCGTCGCGACCGCCCGGCTCGCCACGTCGGCCGTCGAAGCTGGCCGGTGGACGCGGGGCAGAGCACGGGACGGACATCGCGCAGGCCAGAAACGACGGCGGCCCCCGCCGTGTGGCAGGGGCCGCTGTCGGGATGGCGGGATTCGAACCCACGACCTCCTCGTCCCGAACGAGGCGCGCTACCGGGCTGCGCTACATCCCGAAGACGCGCAATCTACGGCCTCCGCCCGAGGGCGGCCGGCCTCGGGGGTGAAGGCTGGACGAACCTCACATGCGTCCCCGCGCGACGACGAGCTGGAGCACCTGCTCGCCGGCCGGCACCGCGACGCGGACGCGGTAGACGCCCGGAGCCAGCCGCGCGCCGTCGA
>JAYWIE010000270.1:0-3291 GCA_043789155.1 Rubricoccaceae bacterium
GAGGGCCGGGCCGGCGGGCGCGGCGGGGCCGGCCGGCCCGAGCCCGGCGCAGCCGGCGACGGCCACGGCGGAGACGGCCGTGCCGGCGACGATAAGGGCAGTCAGTCGGAGCGTCATCGGGGGGCGGGGTGTCATATGAGTTTCGCAGTTGGCTTGGAATCTGCTCGAACGCTCTCATTCCCGTCATACGCGGGAAGCCAGAGTGCCGATCGCAGACCTGCCCGTTGACTCTGGTAGGAGTTACGCAGTTGGGCATCCCCCTCTTGCCGTCGTTCCCGCGCACGCGGGAATCCAGAATCGGGACGACGCCTTTGCAGTCTGTACTCTGGGTTCCCGCGTGCGCGGGAATGACGTTTCCAAGAGCGTTCCAGTCGGTTTTAGGGCAACTGCGTAACTCCTATCTGGATGGGCTGCGCCTTCGCTGCGCGGTCCCACTTTCGCGGGAATGACGGCTGTAAAGAAAAGCTCAACCGTTTATTTCCTATGTCACTCGGCCGTCCGGAGCGTCGCGACGGTGCGGTTGGCGCGCGTGAACGTGGCCGCGGCGACGCGGCGGACGTCGCCGGCCGTGACGGCGTCGACGGCGTCGATGTCGCGGAAGAGCGAGCGCCAGCCGCCGCCGAGCGCCTCGGCCTCGGCGAGGGCGGCCGCGAGGCCGTCGGTGTCCGCGAGCGCCGAGACGAGGCCGGCCCGGGTGCGCGTGCGGGCGCGGGCCAGCTCCTCCTCGGTCACGCCGTCCGCGGCGACGCGCGCGAGCTCGCGGCTCACGTCGGCCTCGACCGAGTCGGGGTCGACGCCGGGCGCGGGCACGGCGAGCACGACGAACAGGCTGGGGTACTTCTCGCCGGGGAACGCCTCGTAGACGGCCGTCCCGACGGCGCGGCGCGTCTCGACGAGCGCGCGGTAGAAGCGGCTCGTGCGGCCGGTGTCGAGCACGTCCGAGAGGACGGCGTAGACGGCGTCGTCGGCGTCCGAGCCGGCGGGCCGGTGGAAGCCCATCAGGACGGTGGGCTGCGAGCGGTCGAGGAGCGTCACGCGGCGCTCGCCGCCCTGCGCGGGCTCGACGGTCGGGATGCGGCGCGTGGCGGGGCCGGCGGGGGCCGCGCCGAAGTACTGCGCGGCGAGGCGCTGCACGTCGGCCGGGTCCACGTCGCCGACGATGGCGACCGTCAGGTTCGAGACCGAGTAGTGGTCGGCGAAGAAGGCGCGGGCCTCGTCGCGCGAGAGGGCGTCGAGGTCCGAGGCGTAGCCGATCGTCGGGCGGCCGTAGGGGTGCGCCTTGAAGGCCGTCGTGAGGAAGTCCTCGAAGAGGCGGCCGGTCGGGCGCGAGTCCGTGCGGAGGCGGCGCTCCTCGGCGACGACGTCGCGCTCCTGGTAGAACTCGCGGAGCACGGGCCGCAGGAAGCGGTCGGACTCGGTCGCGAACCACAGCTCAGTCTTGTTGGCGGGCAGCGAGTAGAAGTAGCCGGTCCGGTCGGCCGACGTGAAGGCGTTGAGGCCGACGGCCCCGTTGCGGTCGAGCAGGCGGTCGAAGGCGGCGTCCTCGACGAACGACTTGGCGGTGTCGCGCTCGGCCTCGAACGCGGTGCGGAGGGCGTCGAGCGCCTGCGCCGACTCGGGCGCGCGCGCCTCGCGGGCATCGCGGTAGCGGGCGAATGCCGAGTCCTCGCGGGCCATCGCCGCGAGCTCGGCCGGGAGGTCGGTCGTGCCGATGGTCGTCGTGCCCTTGAAAGCCATGTGCTCGAACATGTGGGCCACGCCGGACTGCCCGATGGGCTCGTCGACCGACCCAACGTCGGCGTACGTAAAGAACGAGACGACGGGCGCGTCGCGGCGCGGGACGACGAGGAACGTCATGCCGTTGGGCAGCTCGAAGCGCGTCACGAGCGTGTCGAAGCGGGCGAGCAGCGTCTGCGCGCGCGCGGCCGGCGAGAGCAGGGCGGCCGGCGCGAGCGCGGCGGCGAGCGTGAGCGCGAGGGCGAAACGACGGGGCATCGGGGGCGGTCGGGGGTCTGCGCCGAAGCTACGCGCGGGCCGGAGCACGGTCGAAGATGGCGTTTGCGTCGTACCGTCGGGCGTCACCCTGCCCGCCCGATGTCGCACCACCTCGTCTCGCTCCTCGTCCTCGTCGCCGCGCCCGTCTCGGCGCAGACGCTCGTGATCATCGGCGGCGGGGCGCGGCCGCCGGCCGTCGTCGCCGAGATCGTGCGAGCAGGTGCGGCCAGGCGCATGGTCGTCGTGCCGGCGGCGAGCGGGACGCCGGCCGAGGTCGGGGCGGCGCAGGCGGCCGAGTTCGTCGCGGCCGGCTTCGCGAGCGCCGCGGTCGCCCTCGGCGACCCGGACGCGGACTCGACGGTCGCGCTCGTCGCCTCGGCGTCGGCCGTCTTCTTCTCGGGTGGCGACCAGAACCGCCTCGCGGCCGCGTGGGGCGGGACGCGTGCGCTCGCGGCCGTCCGCGGCGTCTACGCGCGCGGCGGCGTCGTGGCCGGCACGAGCGCCGGCGCGGCCGTCATGTCCCGCGTCATGCTCACCGGCGACGAGACGGACGGTGATGGCTCGTTCGACTCCGTCGAGTCCGGCGACGTCGTCACGGCCGAGGGCTTCGGCTTCGTCACGTGGGCTGTCGTGGACCAGCACTTCGCAGCGCGGCACCGCCAGAACCGGCTCATCAGCGTCGTCCTCGATCATCCCGACCTGCTCGGCGTCGGCATCGACGAGGCGACGGCCGTCGTCGTCCTGCCGGCGGGCGAGATGCGCGTCGTCGGCGACGGCTCGGTCCAGGTCGTCGACGCGCGGTCGGCGCAGCGGGGCAGCGGCGCGGGGCGGCTGTACTCGGCGTCCGGCATGGTGCTGCACGTCCTCGTTTCCGGCGACGTGCTGACGCCGGCGGGTGACGTCGTGCTGACGTCCCGGTCGGCGGCGGCCGAGCCGGTCCACTGACGGCGCACGGAGCGGGCCTTTTCTGGCACGCCGCCGCGCTGACCCGGCGGGGCCGCTCTGGCCGCGGACGGCTCGGCGAGCCGTCCCTACCTGCGACTCCGCCATTCCATCCCGCATCTCGTCACAGCCCGAGGGCGCGGCGGAGGCGCTCGCCGCGGACCGTCAGCGACGGCACGACGATGACGCTCCGCTCGCCGAAGACCGGCGACGGGCTGTAGAAGACGCCGATCTCGGGGCTCAGCGCGAGGTCCGGCCAGCCGAGGCGCGCCCCGGCGAAGACGCCGACGGCCGGCGGCGTGTTGAGCGCGTCGCCGCCGAACGGCGTCAGGTCCTGCACGCGCACGCCGCCGT
>JAYWIE010000271.1:0-11760 GCA_043789155.1 Rubricoccaceae bacterium
GGGCGGGCGGGTCGGGGCGCAGCCGCCGAGCACGAGCAGACAAACGGCGAGCGGGCGCAGCATCCAGAGGGGCGAAGACCGGCTGGAAGCTAGCCGCGGCGGCGGGAAAGGCGCGCGAGGTGCCGGCGGAAGGCCGCCATCACGACCGCGTGCGCCGTGCCCTGCGTGAGCACGTAGACGCGCCACGGCAGGCGCGGCGCGAAGTCGTGGATCGCCGCGAGCAGGGCCGTCCCGCCGAGGACAGACCGGAACTCGAGCCGCGCCGACTCGGCCCTGTCCGCGAGGAGCCCGCCGACGACCCAGAACAGCGCGCGCCCGCCGGTCGAGCGCGCCGGGGCGTGCTCGAGCTCGAGGATCGGCCGGGCGAGCGGGCGGACGTAGAAGCGCGCCCGCCGCGGGCGGTCCCCGTCGGGCGCGTCGACGTCGACGCGCAGCACCGGGCGGCCGACGCGCGGCAGCCACCGGAGGTACTCGTCGGCCGCCCACGCGGCGTCGCGGCCGGGCGGCAGCGGCATCCGCTGGACCGAGCGCACGCGGCGGTCCTGGCGGATGGCCTGGTCGTCGCCCTGACGGAGCGGGCCGCGCGGGTTCGGGACGAGCGTGTGCTCGGCCGTGAGCGCGGCGTCGAGGGCGGCCTCGAAGCCCAGCGCGCGGGGCGCGAGCAGGCGCATCAGCGGGTTGTCGCGCGCGACCATGTCGTGCCGGAGGCTCTCGACGAGCGGCTCGGCGAGCGCGCGCGGGCTGCCTGTGACGACGCTCACCCAGAGCTTCGAGAAGCGCGGCGAGATCAGCGGCACGCCGATCGTCGGGCGGCGCACGCCGAGCACGGCCGCCGTGCGGTCCATCATCTGCGCGTACGTCATCACGTCCGGCCCGCCGATGTCGAAGACGCGGCCGAGCGCGCCCGCGCGCCCGACGACGGCGGTGACCGCGCGGATCGTGTCGGCGATAGCGACCGGCTGCGTCTGCGAGCGCGTCCACCGCGGCAGCACCATCGCCGGCAGCCGGCGCACGAGGTTGACCATGATGCGCAGCGACGACCCGCCGGGGCCGATCACCAGGCCCGCGCGAAGGGCCGTCACCGGCACGCCGTAGCCGCCGAGGGCCTTTTCGACCTCGTGGCGGCTCCGGAGGTGCGCCGACAGGTCCGAGCGGTCGTCCGGGAGGAGCCCGCCGAGGTACACGATCTGCTTCACGCCGGCCGTGGCCGCCCCGCGCGCGAACGTGTCGGCGAGCAGCAGGTCGAGGTCCTCGAACGTGCCCTGCGTGAGCCGCGCCGAGGGCAGCATCGAGTGGACGAGGTAGACGGCGATGTCGACGCCGGCGAGGGCCTTCTCGACCTGCAGCAGCGAGAACAGGTCGCAGCGCCGCCACTCGGTCTCGCCGGGTTGCGGCGCGACGGCCGCCTCGGCCGCCGCCTTCGCCGCCTCGGCGTCGCCGGCCCGCGCCGCGGCCGTCGCCGACCGGGTCAGCCCGACGACGCGGAAGCCGGCCGCGAGCGCCGCCCGCACGGCCGTGCCGACGAAGCCCGTCGCGCCGGCGACGGCGACCGTCGGGCGCGAGGGCAGGCCGGGGAGGAGTCCGCCGAGGGCTGCGGCGATGTCGCTCTCCGCGAGGCCGTCCGCAGTGGGCCTGCCCGCGGCGATGCCGCTCGCAGCAGGGCCGGACGCGACGGGGCCGGGTGTGACCGGGTCTGGTGTGACGGGATCTGGCGTCGGAGGCGTCATCGCCGTGCAGCCCACCAGACGCCGAGCGCGAGGCCGGCCACGAGCGCGCCGAGCGCGATCTGGACGCGGCGCGGCGGGGCCGCGACGGTCACGCCCGGTAGTCCGGCCGCCCGCGCGACCGCACGCGCGACGGGGCCGCCAGCCGCGCCGGGGCCGAGCGACGCGACGCGCACGCCGCCCACGTGCAGGTCGACGCCCACACCGACCTCGGTGAGGCCGCCGGTCAGCACGGCGAGCGTCTCGCGAGCGCCGCCCAACCGCCGCCCGTCGCGGGCGATGCGGGCGGCCGTCGCGGCGTCGGCGACGTGGATGGTCATACGGGGTCCGTCGCCCGTCACGCGGACCGCGCCGGGCACGCCGTCGATGTCGATCCGAAGGTCCGCCGAGACGTCGAGCGCCGGGCGGCGGGCGTCGGAGGCGCTCACGAGCCCGAGCCGTCGCCGCCGGCGGCCCCGCCGTTCTTGGCGTCGCGCGTGCGGACCCGGATCGTGCCGTTCATCTTCCAGTGCGCGTGCGTGGCCGAGTCGCCCGTGCCCGACGGGATGTAGAGGTCGAAGTTGGCGAACTCGTACTCGATCTCGGCCCCGCGGCCGGTGAGCTTGTCGTACAGCCCGATGGCGAGGTCGGGCCAGGTGTCGGTCTGCGAGGTGGGCGTGGTCGTGTCCATCAGAGTCAGTCAGGAGGTGGACGCTGCGTATTCTTCACGTCCGCCACAGTTCCACGGCGGGTCCGAAACCGCGGCCGGCACTCGCCGTGCATCCGAGTGGAGAGTCTGCGACGAGGCCGGAAGGGCCCCGGCGGACCGGCGCGCAGCCGTCGGAGCGGACGGTCCGGCGGGGCGTCGCGCGGCCTCTGCGCGTCGAGACGGCCGGCGCGCGGCACGTTAGGACGGAGGCTCCACGACCCGAGTCGGGAACCCAAGGGCACGCGAAAACCGAAGTGTTAAGGAACTCACGCCCCGGAGCCCGATACCACCCGGGCAGAGACTAGGAGCGCGCGGGGAGATTCCCTACGTTTGATTCCGCCGTTTGGACCCGGGGCGTTCCCGAAGCCCGCGAGAGATGGACGTCCGTCTGCCGCGGGCTTCGCCTTGCAGAGCCCCCATTCTTCTTCCGTACCACCAACCCTACAGGCTGCCGATGTACGTCCCCCGTTCGCAACGGATGCTGGACCAGTACCTGCAGGAGATCGGGACCGTCCCGCTCCTCACCCCCGACCAGGAGGTCGACCTCGCACAGCGCATCAAGAAGGGCGACCAGACCGCCCTCCACATGCTCGTGCGCGCCAACCTGCGCTTCGTCGTCTCGGTCGCCAAGAAGTACCAGGGCCAGGGCCTCTCGCTCGCGGACCTCATCTCGGAGGGCAACTACGGCCTCGTCAAGGCCGCGCAGCGCTTCGACGAGACGCGCGGCTTCAAGTTCATCTCGTACGCCGTGTGGTGGGTCCGCCAGAGCATCCTCAAGGCCCTGAGCGACCAAGTCCGGACCGTCCGCCTGCCGCTGAACCGCGTCGGGACGCTCTCGAAGATGCGCAAGGCCTCGGCGCGGCTCGCGCAGGAGCTCGGCCGCCAGCCGACGCCTGAGGAGATCGCCAAGGAGCTCGACCTCAAGGAGGACAAGGTCGTCGAGGGCCTCCAGCACTCCCGCCACTCGCTCTCGATGGACGCGCCGTTCGACGACGACGACGGCAACTCGCTGCTCGACGTCCTCGCCGACGACTCCTACGACCAGCCCGACGACGACCTCACGAACGAGTCGCTCAACAACGACATCGAGCGCGCGCTCGCCACGCTGCACCCGCGCGAGGCCGAGATCACGCGCCTCTACTTCGGCATCGGCCACGAGCAGCCGCTGACGCTCGTCGAGGTCGGCCAGCGCTTCGGGCTGACGCGCGAGCGCGTCCGCCAGATCAAGGAGAAGGCCCTTCGCAAGCTCCGCCAGAAGCACCGCCGCGAGGAGCTCGTCGCGCACCTGAACTGAGCCGGGCGCGCCGGGCGGATCTCCGAGGCCCGGACGGCAGCGCGCCGTCCGGGCCTCGCTGTATTCTGCCGGCTCACCTCGGCGGGGACGCCGCAGACCCCGCCCGCGGCCTTCGTGACCTACCTCGCCTTCCACCTCGCGTTCACGCTGCCGCCGCTCGTGCTGCTCGCGCTGACGGCACGCCTGCCCGCGGGCGTCCCGGCCGCGCGCGCCGCGGCCGTCACGGCGGGCCTCGCCGCAGTCGCGTTCGTCTACACGCTCCCGTGGGACGCCTACCTCGTCGCGCGCGGCGTGTGGGGCTACGGCGACGGCCGCGTCACGGCGACGCTCGCGGGCGTCCCCGCCGAGGAGGTCGCGTTCTTCGCCGTCCAGACCGTCATCGCGGCGCTGTGGACGCTCCGCGTGCTGCGGCGCTCCGGCCACGACGCCGTGCTGCCGCACCGCGGCGGGCGCGCGGCGCAGGCGACGGGCGCGCTGCTCGGCCTCGCCCTCACGGCTGCGGGCCTCGCGATGCTCGCCGCGCCGCGGACGCTCTACCTCGGCCTCATCCTCGCGTGGGCCGGGCCGCCGCTCGCGGTGCAGTGGGGCTGGGGGCTGGACCGCCTCCTCGGCCGCTGGCGCGTGTGGCTCGCCGGCATCGCCGCGCCCGCGCTCTACCTCAGCGCCGTCGACGCGGCGGCGATCCGCGACGGCATCTGGCGCATCGCGCCCGAGACGTCGACCGGCTGGGCGGTCCTGGGCCTGCCCGTCGAGGAGGGCTTCTTCTTCGTCGTCACGTCGGCGCTGGTGGTGCAGGGCGTGCTTCTGGCCCTCGACCTGCTCGCCCGCCGCGACGCGACGCGTGCCGACGCGGCCCCGACGGCCACGCCTCGGACCGATGTGCCTCCAGCGGGGATGGAGGCGGCGGCGTGGTTCGCGGGCCCTCCGGCGGCCGCGCGCGTCCGCGGCGGCGTCGAGCGGAGCGTGCTGTGGCCGTCGCGGATCGCGCTGCTCGCGCTCGTCCCGCTCGGCCCGTGGAGCGCGTCGTGGCCGCCGGCCGTGCTCGCGGCCCCGTTCGCGGCGAGCCTCGTCCTGTTCGGGCTCCCGCACGGGGCCGTGGACCCGTTCGTGCTGCGCCGGCGGTGGTCCGGGCGGCTCGCCGTCTCGGCGGTCTACCTCGCCGTCGCGCTCGGCGTGCTCGCGCTGTGGGCGCTCGCGCCCGTCGCGTGCGCGGTCGCGTTCCTCGCGCTGACGGCCGTCCACTGGGGCACGTGCGACCTCCACACGCTGCTCGCGTTCGACGGCGCGACGCACCTCACGACGCGCGCGCAGCGGGCGGCGACGGCCGTCGTGCGCGGCGGGCTGCCGATGCTCGTCCCGCTCGTCGCCGCGCCCGAGGCGTACCGCCGCGTCGTGGGCTGGATGGCCGGCGCGCTCGCCCCGGCGGGCACGCTCGCCCCGGCCGGCGCGCTCGGCCGCGCGTCGCTCGGCCCGGCCGAGGCGCTCTTCCGGCCCGACGTGCGCGCGGCGCTCGGCGTCGGGTTCGCCGTCCTCGCTGCGGCGACGCTCGCCGTCGGGTGGCGGCGCGCGGGGGCGGCGGGGCGGCGCGCGTGGGGCCTGGACGCCGCCGAGACGCTCGGGCTGGCCGTCTTCTTCGCGCTCGTGGAGCCGCTGCTGGCCGTCGGGCTGTACTTCTGCCTGTGGCACGCGCCGCGGCACCTCGCGCGGCTCGTCGCGTGGAGCCCGGCCGCCATCGCGCGCCTCGACGCGCGCCGCAGCGTCTGGGCCGGGTTCGCCGTGCGTGCGCTGCCCGGGACGCTCGGGGCGCTCGCGCTGCTCGCCGCGCTGTGGCTGTGGACCGGCGGCGGGGCCTCGGTCGGGACGGCCGTCGGCGTCTACCTCGCGCTCATCGCGGCCGTGACCGTCCCGCACGCGGCCGTCGTGGCGTGGATGGACCGCGCCGAGGGCCTGTGGGCCGCGCCGTGAGCGGACGCGCGAGCGCGACGCGCCGCGCGGCCTCGAGCTCGGCGTCGACGCCGCGGGCGACGTCGGCCGCGCGCGGCACGACGGCCACGTCGGGCGCGAGGCCGGCGTCGGGCACGGACGCCGCGCCGCCGGGCGGGACGAACGCGATGAGCGGCAGGTCCACCTCGATGCCCGAGCCGGGCAGGCGCAGAAAGTAGAACGCGCTCGCGTTGAGCCCGCGCTGGTTGCCGCCGGTCGTCTGCCCGACGAGCACGCCGAGCCCGGCCTGCCGCAGCGCGCGGGCGAACACGAACGTCGCCGAGCTGTTGGCCGCCCCGACGATCACGGCCACGCGGCCCGCGTAGCGCCGGCCTCGGGGCCGGACCGTCGGCGCGCCGCCGGCGAGGCGGTAGAGGCCGCTCGTCGGCTCGGCGGGCGTCTGGGCGGTCCAGTCGTCGAACGAGCGGTTCCAGGTGTCGAGCACCGGCACGAGGTCCGCGGGCGTCGTGCGCGAGCGGACAGAGCGGTCGAAGGCTGCGACGGGCGTCTCGCGGGCGGCGAGGCGGCTCAGGATGGCCCCGCCGACGTCGTCGTTGCCGCCCTCGTTGCCGCGCAGGTCGACGACGAGGCGCGGCGTGCCCGCCGCGACGAGCGCGTCGAAGGTTGAGTCCACGAAGGCCTGCCAGTCCCAGTCGCCGTACGTAGCCCACGAGGGCATTGTCAGCAGCGCCGTCTCGGCGTCGAGGGCGCGGACGGTCCAGCCGACGCCGGGCGTGCCGCGGCGCGTGCGGGCGTCGGCGTCGCGGACGGCGTCGCGCGCGTCGGCCGTCATCGTCGGCACGCGGACGCTCCGGCGCGCGCCCGTGAGCGGGTCGCGGAGGTCCAGCGCGGCCGTCTCGCCGAGGCCGAAGACGAGCGGGAGGTAGACGTCGAGGGCCTCGTACTGGCCCGCGCCCGTCACGGCGAGCGTCGCGACGCGCTTGGCGTCGACGCCGCCGTCGGCGCGCGCGAGCGGCAGCAGCCGCGCGAGCACGGTGTCCGACGGGACGCCGTCGACGGCGACGATCTCGGAGCCGCGCCGCAGGCTGCCGTCCGCCGTGAGGTCGCGGGTGACGACGAGCGCGCCGCCGATCCAGCGGGCGTAGGCCGGCAGCCGCCGCCCGGCCCGCACGACGGCCGCGGTCACGGCCGGGCTCTGGTTGTAGAAGTTGGGGTACGTGTGGCCGCAGCGGACCGTGCCAAGCAGGCGCGCAAAGGCGAGGTAGGCGTCTGGCAGGCTCAGCCCGCCGGCGACGGCGGCGTCGAGCGCGTCGAAGCGCGCGCCGACCTCGGCCGGCGTCGCGTAGCGCAGCAGGCCCGGGTGGAGCGTCTCGAAGGCGCGCCGCAGCAGCGCGACGTCGGCGCGGAGCGCGTCGCCGGGAATCCGCGGCGCGGTGCGGCGGAGGGCGTACGTGTGGCGCTCGAAAAAGCGGTCCGTGCCGCTGTAGCGGATCTCTTTGAGCAGCGTCCACGCGTCGCCGGTCGCGGTGAGCGTCTCGCGGATCGTCGCCGGGCGGTCGTTGTCGTCGCCCTCGCGCTCGACCACGAGGCGCAGCCGCCCGCCGGTCGTGTCGCGCGCCAGGACCGCCCAGCCGTGGTCGCCGAAGGAGACGCGTGCCGGGTCCGTTCCGGGCACGAGCAGGTCGCGGCCGCCCTCGACGGCGCGGCCGTCAGGCTCGGTGTAGGCGTAGCGGAGCTCGAGCGCGGGCGCGCCGAGCGAGTCGCGCCGCTCCGCGACGCCGATCCGGACGCCGAGCTCGACGCGCGTCGCGTCGTCGGTGTAGTCGGTGTAGGTCAGCGTGCCGGCCCACTCGCCGGCGAGGCGGCGGAACGGCGCGAGCGGGTCGGCGGGCTGTGCCGACGCGGGCTGTGCCGACGCCGGACGCGCGGCCGCGAGCGCGAGGAGGACGGCGGAGATCAGGCGGCGCATCGGGACGGCGGGAGCGTGCGCAGCGAAGCTAGCCGCGGCAGCCTGCCCCGGTCCCGAGCCGCCCTCCGGCGGCGTCAGAGCTGGCCGGCGTCAGAGCGGCACGACGTGCTCGACGACCGAGCGCACGTGCTGGACCGCGAGCTGCCCGAAGCCGAGCCGGTTCAGCGTCGGCGCGACCGAGAGGTCGGCGAACGTGATCTCGACGTCCTTGCCGAGCTGGACGAGCGTCCCGTACTCGGCACCGCCGCGGATGGCGCTCCGCCATGCGTCGTCTTCGGCGAGCTCCTCGACGCTCTCCGCCCAGCCGGGCTGGTGCGAGTGCCAGTACACCGACGCCTCGTAGACCGGGCGGTCGTCGCGGTCGCGGACGATCTGGACGGCGAGCGCACCGTCGCGGTCGGCGAGGTAGCCGATGCACAGCTGCCGCCTCGCGCAGACCTGGGAACCGTAGCGCCAGAACGGGCTCGCCGGCACCTGGTTGTCCGTGAGGTGCGTGAGCAGGCGCAGGCTCTGCACGTCCACGACGAGCGCGTCGAGGTCGGCCGGGCGGAAGCTCGGCGAGGCGAAGGCGTCGCCCGGGCGCGCGCGCGCGCCGAAGCCGGTCGCGACGGCCCCGTCGTAGGTCTCGCTGGGGCGGGAGCTGCTCGCGTCGCGCGTGACGAGGTGGAACAGCGCGGCCCCGTGCCCGTCGGGGTTCTTGAAGCGAACGTAGAAGCGCTCGGTCGGCTGGGCCGCGGCGAGGTCGTTGAGCGTCTTCCGGAAGCGCGTGTAGCCCTCGTGGCGGTCCGCCGGCCGCCCGCCGCTGCCGGTCCGTTCGGCGAAGTAGATCGTCCGCTGCTCGGGCGTGGCGTGGTCGAAGCGGTGCTCGTGGTCGTAGAAGAAGCCCGTCAGGCCGAGCGAGCGCGCGAACGCGCCGAATTCGGCGTCGGCGGGAGTGCCCGGCCCTGTCTCGCCGAGCGCGCCGGCGGCCCACAGCCCCGTGAGGTCGCGGTTGACCGTGAGGTCCGTGTGGCCGCCCGGCGGCGGGGCCTCCTGGTCCACGACGAGGCCGCCGTTGAGCGTCACCCGGCCGAGGCTCCAGTCCACGGCGACGTGCTGGCCCGGGGGCCGGACGAGGACGAGCCCGGTCCACTCGAGCCGCCCCTGTACGGTCAGCGTGCCGTCGACGAGCAGGAGGCCGTTGCCCGAGACGCGGCCGGCGGGGGCGATGGTGAGGTCGCCGGTGACGTGGACGATGCGGGCGTCGCCGGCCGACGTGGCGGGGTAGCCGCCGAAGGAGCGGCGGTCCGCGATCGTCACCGGCCCGGCGAGGCGCGTGTCGGCCGCGCCGAAGACGCCGAGGGCGCGCCCGACGACCTCGATCGGCGTCGGCGCGCCGACCTGCTCCCGCACGCTCGTCATGCTCGTCACGACGGTCATCGGCGAGCGCGTGCCGCGGACGGTCGCGAGCGGGGCCGCGAGGTCCGTCGCGAGGTCGGTGAGGGCGAGGACGGTCCCGAGGCGGTAGGCCGTGAAGCGCGTCGCGTCGAAGTAGGACGCGCGGCCGCCGCCGTTGATCGCCGCGGCCGAGTTGACACGCGCGACGGCGTAGGGCGCGTCGATCCAGATCGGGCCGGGCCAGCCCGTGTTGGGGATGCGGTAGCGGCTCTCGATCCGCTGCGCGACGTCGCCGCGGTACGCGACGAGCGTGAACGCGGCGACGGTGCTGCCCTCCTCGAGGTGGTAGTCCTCCACGGCGACGCGGTAGCCGTCGACGGCGAACGACGCGCCGAGCGGGAGCGTCGCGAGCCAGCGCTTCGTCGTGGGGTCCACGGCGGCGTCGAGGACGGTCGCGACGGCGTCGTCGAGCGTCTGGCGCACGAGCGCCTGGTTCTGGCTGTGCGCGTGCGACGACTCGACCGGCGTGCCGGCGCGCAGCAGGAGGCTGGCACCGGTCGCCGCGGCGACGAGTAGGAGGAGGAGGCGTCCCATCAGACAGTCGGGGTGAGGTTGGGAGGGCGGATCGTGAAGACGGCCCGGGCCGTGTTGGTCTGGCGCGTCCGCGCCTGCCCGGGCCTCGGGCGCGGCGGCTGGCCGGCGACGACGATCTGGAACGCGATCTGGCTGAAGCGCAGCGGCGGCGCGCCGGCGAAGGTCTCGAGGGCGCGGCCGCGGAACTTGACGTCGAAGTCCACGACGCCGTCGGCGACCGTCGCGGCCGTGCCGGCGTCGACCTGGCGCGTGAGGCGGTAGACGGGCTTCTGGACCGCCCCCACCGTGACCGTCCGCCCGGCGGCGACGAGCTGGTAGCGGACGTTGGCCGCGCGGACGGCCCCGCCGCGGACCGTCCGCACGTAGGCCGGCAGGTCCACGACGGTCGTCATCTCGCCCGCCGCGTCGCGGGTGAGGCTGCAGCGGTACGCGCCGAGCTCGGCGAGGGCCATCTGCTCGCTGAGCACGTTGTCGAACTCCTGCGCGAGCACGTCGGCGACGGCCGCCGCCTGCGACTGCGCCACGTCCGACACGGTCCGCTCGACGGCCGCGCTGCGGTCGCGGGTCTGGATCGTGAGCAGGGCCACGAGCACGAACATGCCCGCGGCGACGGCGGTGAGCTGGTCGAGGAGCGAGGTCATCAGCGCGCGCGGGTGTACTGGAGTGGGGCCGAGAGGCGGACCGGCAGCGTGACCCTGACCGGCGGCCGGCCGGTGACGCCGGTCGTGCCCGTCGTGCCGGTCGTGACCTCAGTCACCACGACCTCGACGATCTTGGCCGTCGTGGGGGCGTTGGACGGCGAGTCCGCCCACGTCCGCGGGACGGCGTACTTGGCCCTGGCGGTGACCGTGAACGAGACGACGCCCGAGCCCGCGGCCGTGGTCTCGGTCGTGCCGAGGCCGTTGAGGTCGTCGACGTCGTCGAGCGTCGTGAGGTCCGCGAGGCTCTCGCCGGCCTCGCGGCCGAGCGTCGCCGAAAGGCCGGTGACGTTGCCCGCGAGCCGGATCTGGGCCGAGCCCACGTCGGCCTCGTCGAAGGCGAGGTCGCGCGCGATGCCCGTCCACCGCTCGCCGACGGCGAGGGCGGCCCCCTCGATCTCGAGGCCGATGCCGGCGCGCTCGTCGGCGAGCTCGGCGCGGTGGCGGTTGAGGCCGAACAGGCTGAGCACGATCACCGAGGCGACGACGAGGAGGGTCTGTGGCACGGGTACAGGAGTGGGACGGCACGGAGCACGCAACCCTCGTTCCATTCGCCCCGTGCACCGGCGGGCGCGCGACACGCCACGCCTATGAGCCGTTCGCGTACCCTCAGAGCGTTACGTATCGCCGTGAGGCTGAGCGGGCCGCGCCTGCGCCCGGCCCGGACCGGTCGTTCGGACCCATCGCCGGGTGCTCGTCACCGCCCGCCGCCGCGTGGCCGCCGCCGCGCGGACGCCACCGGCGGCGGCCGTAGACTTCGGCCCCGCCCGCGCCCGCCATGACCGTCCCGCCCGCCCCGCCGATCCTCGCCATCGAGACCTCGTGCGACGACACGGCCGCGGCCGTGTGGATGGACGGCCGGCTCGCGTCGAGCGTCGTCGCCGGGCAGCGCGTGCACGAGGCCTTCGGCGGCGTCGTGCCGGAGCTGGCGTCGCGCGCCCACGAGCAGCTCATCGTGCCGACCGTCGAGGCCGCTCTGAGCGAGGCCGGCATGACGCTCGGCGACGTCGGGGCCGTCGCGGTGACGGTCGGGCCGGGCCTGGCCGGGTCGCTGCTGGTCGGGATGGGCGTCGCGAAAGGGATCGCGCTCGGGCGCGGGCTGCCGCTCGTCGGCGTGGACCATCTCGCGGGCCACGCGGCGTCCGTGTACGTCTCGGGCGCGGGCCCGCCGGTCCCGTTCCTGTGCCTGACGGTCTCGGGCGGCCACACGCACCTCTCGGTCGTGGGCGACGGGCTCTCGCAGACCGTCCTCGGGCGCACGCGCGACGACGCCGCCGGCGAGGCGTTCGACAAGGTGGCGGCGGTCCTCGGCCTCGGCTTCCCGGGCGGTCCGGCGGTCGAACGGGAGGCCGCCGCCGGCGACCCGACCGCACACAAGTTTCCCCGGACCTTCCTCGACACCGACCGCCTGGAGTTCAGCTTCTGCGGCCTCAAGACGGCGGTGCTGTACGCCTGCCACGGGCCGAACACCG
>JAYWIE010000272.1:0-3282 GCA_043789155.1 Rubricoccaceae bacterium
CGGCCCTGCTCGGCTTCGAGTCGCTCTTCGGCGACCACGCCCGCCGCTTCGCGCTCGACGGCGCGGACCTCTTCGTGGTCCTCGCCCGCAGCGACCGCTGGGGCGAGTCCAGCGGGCCCTACCAGCACCTCCACGCGACGCGCCTGCGCGCGATCGAGACGCGCCGGTCCGTCGTCGTCGTCTCGGCCGGCGGCCTCTCGGCCGTCGTCGCGCCGTCGGGCCGCATCGAGCAGACGTCGGGCTGGCTCGAGCAGAACCTCGTCCCGACCGACGTCCCGCTCTACCGCTCGCAGACGGTCTACATGCGCCACGGCGACTGGGTCGGGCGGTGGGCCCTCGCCGGAGCCCTGCTGCTCTACGCCGCCGCGGCGTTCGCCGAGTTCCTGCTGCCGCGCATGCGGACACGGGCCGCCTGAGCGCCGGGGCGCGCCGGGGCGATCTTGCGTCTCCCCCGCCCCGCCCGCCGTGCTCTCGCTCCGCGTCCCGCTCGTGCTCGCCTCGGCCTCGCCGCGCCGCCGCGACCTCCTCGCGCACGTCGGCCTCGCGCCGGACGTCCGGCCGAGCCACGCCGACGAGACGTGGCCCGGCGGCGACCCCGGCCCGGCCGTCGAGGCGCTCGCGCGGCGCAAGGCCGCGGCCGTGCCTGTCGCGGGCGCGCTCGTGCTCGCGGCCGACACCGTCGTCGTGCTCGACGGCGACGTCCTCGGCAAGCCGGCCACGCCGGACGCCGCGCGCGCCATGCTCCGCCGCCTCTCAGGCCGCACGCACACGGTCTACACCGGATTCGCGCTCGCCCACGACGGCCGCCTCGCGACGGACCACCGCGCCACGCGCGTCACGTTCGCCGACCTCTCGGACGGCGAGATCGCGGCCTACGTCGCGACGGGCTCGCCGATGGACCGCGCCGGAGCCTACGGCATCCAGGACGACGCCGGCGCGCTCTTCGTCGCGCGCGTCGAGGGCGACTACCCGGCCGTCGTCGGGCTCCCGCTGCGCGCCGTCTACGAGGCGCTCCGCACCCACTTTCCCGATCTCCTCGCCCCGCTATGACACGAGCCCTCCTCCTCGCCGCGCTCGCCGTCGCCGGCTGCGGCGACCCCGAACCGGCCGCGCCGACGCCCGCCGTGCCGACGCCCGCCGCGGCGGACAGCAGCGCCGCCGACGACTCGGTGCTCGGCGTCGCCTCGGCCTCGGCCGACCTCTCGACCTTCGTCGCCCTCGCGCGCACGGCCGGCCTCGACTCCGTCCTCGCCGACACCGCGCGCACGCTGACCGTCTTCGCGCCGAGCAACGCCGCCTTCGACGCCCTCGGCGAGGACGCGCTCGCCGCGCTGCGCGCGGACCCCGCCGCGCTGCGCGCGCGCCTGCTCGGCCATGCGCTCGCCTACCGCCTCTTCTCCACCGACGCCGACGTCGAGCAGACCGTCGACGCGCTCGACGGGACGACGCTCACGCTCGTGCCCGGCACCGCGCTGACGGTCCGCAGCGGCGCGACGAGCGCGCGCGTCGCCACGCCGGACCTCGACGCCGACAACGGCGTCGTTCACGTCGTCGACGCCGTACTCGGCGGCTAGCGCGGACGCGCGCGAGGGCGTATCCTGCTGCCTTCACACGCCCTCCACTGCGATGACCGCTCGCCTCGCCCTCGCCGCCGCCGTCCTGATCCTCGCCGGGTGCGACCGCTTCGAGGAGGCCGGTGGCGGCCCGCCGCCTGTCGCTCCGCCAGCCGCGCCGTCTGTGGCCGTCCGCGACGTCTATGTCAAGGGCACGTCCGCGCTCGGGCTCGGGCAGTCGTACGAGTTCCGGACCGAGTCTGTCGAGGGAGCCGCGTCGTACCGGTGGACGGCGCAGGGCGTCGGCGGCGTCCTGTTCACGGCCAACCCGCTCGACGAGAGCGGCCTGGGGCGCATCGTCACGCTCGGCGGCTCGGCGGCCGGCCCCGTCGTCGTCGAGGCGACCGCGCTCGACGCGCAGCGGCGCGTCATCGCGCGCGGCACGCGCAGCGTGACCGTCCGCTAGCCGACGCCCGGCGTGCCGACGTCCGGCTTGCCGAAACCCGGCACGGCGGGGGCCGTTCTCGCCCGCTCCCTTCGTCTCCCCCATGCCGACGTACTCCTACCGCCGCCCCGACGGCTCCGTCTTCGACGTCTTCCAGCGCATCACGGACGACACGCTGACGGAGGACCCCGAGACGGGACAGCCCGTCGTGCGGGTCATCTCGGGCGGGGCCGGTCTCCAGTTCAAGGGCTCCGGCTTCTACCTCACGGACTATGTCCGCAAGGACTCTAAGAGCGAGGCGTCGGACCGCACGTCGCAGAAAACGGGCGCGGCCGAGCCTGCTGTGAAGGCCGAGCCGAAGGCTGAGGCGAAAGCCGCGACGCCGGCCGCACCGGCGACGCCGGCCGCCGCCCCGACCGCGAAGAAAGGCTAGCCGGCCGCGGGTCAGCCGGCCGCCGCGACGATCGCGGCGAAGCCTGCCGCGTCGAGGCTTGCCCCGCCGACGAGCGCGCCGTCGATGTCGGGCTGCCCGAACAGGTCGGCCGCGTTGTCCGGCTTGACGCTGCCGCCGTAGAGCAGCGGGACGGCCCGGCCGGCGTCGCCGAACCGCTCGGCGAGACGTGCGCGGAGCGCGGCGTGCATCGCCTGGGCCTGCTCCGGGCTCGCCGTGCGGCCGGTCCCGATGGCCCAGACGGGCTCGTAGGCCACGACGAGGCTACGCGGCGCATCGACGCCGTCCAGCGAGGCCGTCATCTGGTCGGCGACGACCGCCTCGGCCTGCCCGCCGTCGCGCTCGTCCAGCGTCTCGCCGGCGCAGAGGACGGGCGTCAGGCCGGCCGCGAGGCAGGCCTCGACCTTGCGCGCGACGAGCGCGCTGCTCTCGCCGAGAATCGCGCGGCGCTCCGAGTGGCCGCACAGGACGTACCGCACGCCGAGCTCGGCTAGCATCGCTGGCGAAACCTCCCCCGTGAACGCGCCCGAGGCCTCCGGGTACACGTTCTGCGCGCCGAGCGCGACGCGCGACCCGCGCACGCGCTCGGCGACAGCGTCCAGCCACACGGCCGGCGGGCACACGCCGACGTCGGCGCGGCCGTCGGCCGTCGCGTGGACGACGTCGGAGGCGAGGCGGACGGCCTCGGCGAGGCCGGTGTTCATCTTCCAGTTGCCGAGGATCAGCATGAGGGATACGGCTTGTGTGTCAGGCGGCGGACCACCGGGCGAGGATCTCCTCGGCGTGCTGCGCCGTCTTCGGGCGCTTGAAGACGTGCACGACGCGGCCGTCCG
>JAYWIE010000273.1:0-3280 GCA_043789155.1 Rubricoccaceae bacterium
CTCGAAGCGCGTCAGCAACGCAGTCACGGCCGGGTCCGAGTTGGTCCAGTCGGCCTTCATCCGGACGACGCCGGCGCGCTCGAACGCGGCGACGACCTCGGCCGTGCCGAGCGACGTCCGCTCGTTGACCTGGCACGAGAGGCACCACGCGGCCGTGGCGTCGATGAACAGTGGCGTCCCGGCCGCGACGACCGCCTCGGCGCGCGCGGCGTCGTAGGGCTCCCAGCCGTCGGCCGCGGGCGCGCGCAGGCTCAGCCCGACGACCGCGACCGCTGCCAGGAGCGCGACGGCGGCCGCCACGCGCGACACGAGCAGCGCCCGGCCCGCGCTCTGCGCCCACCGCCCGGCGAGCCACGCGGCGAGTGCCACGAGCACGAGCGCCAGCAGCAGCGCGCCCGCGCCGTTGACGCCGGCCTGGTTGGCGAAGACCCACACGAGCCACGCGACCGTCGCGAGCAGCGGGAAGGCGAGCGCCTGCCGGACCGTCTCCATCCACGGGCCCGGCCGCGGCAGCCGCGCGGCCAGCCCGGGCACGAACGCGAGTGCCACGAGCGGCAGCGCCATCCCGACGCCCAGGGCGGTGAACACGGCCACGGCGACGACGGCCGGCTGCGCGAGCGCGAAGCCCAGCGCCGCGCCCATGAACGGGGCCGTGCACGGCGTCGCGACGACCGTCGCGAGCACGCCCGACGCGAACGCGCCTGACGCGCCCGTGCCGCGGTCGAGGGCACCACCGGCCGAGGCGAGCCGCCCGCCGACCTCGAACACGCCGAGCAGGTTCAGCGCCAGCCCGGTCATCAGCACGGCCAGGAACGCGATCACGGGCGGGCTCTGGAGTTGGAAGCCCCAGCCGAGGCTCGCGCCGCCGGCGCGGAGCGCGACCAGCGCGCCGGCGAGCGCCCAGAACGACGCCACGACGCCCGCGCCGTAGGCCAGCCCGGCCCGCCGCTGCGTCCGCGCGTCCGCGCCGCCAGCGAAGCTCAGCAGCTTCAGGCTCAGGACCGGGAAGACGCACGGCATCACGTTGAGCAGGATGCCACCGAGGAAGGCCAGCCCGAGCGCAGCCCACACGCCGACGCCACTCGCCGCGCCACCGGCCGCACTGCCCGCCGCGCCGGCGACGTCCGCGCCGGCGACGTCCGCGCGGAGCATTACGGCGCGTGCACCGGGCGCGACGAGCACGCCCGAGAGCACAGCGGGCAGACGGCTTCCAGCGACGAGGCCGACGGTCCACCCGTCGCCCCCCGCCTGCCCGGGGGCGGGCTCGCGCGCGAACGCCTGCCGCGCGGCGTGGGCGATCGCGCCCGTCGTGTCGGGGAAGAACTGGGCGGCCGAGAGGTCGGCCCCGGCCGGCGGGACGACGCGCAGCCGGAGCGTCTCGCCGGTCAGCGTGGCGGATGCCGTCCAGCCCGTCATGTCCGCCGGGAGCGCCGCAACGGCAGCGTCGAGCGCGCCCGAGCGGCGCGTCTGGGCCGCGACGGGCAGGCTCAGCCGGACCGTCGTGCGGGCGGGCAGGCACACGTCGGCGCAGATGAGGAAGCGGACGTCGGCGCTGAGCGCGAGCGGGCCCGTGGCCGAGGCCGGGACGGCGAGGCGCGTCAGGAAGTCCGTCGTGCCGGTGTGCGCGTAGGACGTCAGCCCGGCGGCGTCGATGCGCTCGGGCGCGGGGAAGCGCAGCGGGCCGGCCGTCGCGCCGGCCGGGAGCGTCCACGCGGCGCGCACGGGCAGGCCCGAGTCGCCGGGGTTGGACCAGTAGACGTGCCAGCCGGGCTCGGCCGCGATGCGGACCGCGAGCCACAGCGAGTCGCCGGGCGCGACGGCCGTCGCCGCGGCGACGAGGCTGACCTCGGCGTGCGGCGTCGGGTTGGTCGGGTCGACGGGCTGGGCCGAGGCCGGCGCGGCGGTGCCGGCGGCGAGCAGGACGGCGGCGATCAGCGCACGTGCGGCGGTCGGGAGCATCGGGGCGGGGCGGAACAGACCAAGGAACGCCCGCGCGACGGCGTTGTGCGTGGATCGCCCGGCAAGACGTCACCGCCGCCGGACGACGAGGGCGATGCCGCCGAGCGTCAGCACGGCCGCGGCGGCGACGCGCAGGCCGGGCCGCTCGCCGAGCACGGCCGCACCGCCGAGCGCGGCCAGCAGCGGCACGCTGAGCTGCGCCACGGACGCCGTCGTCGCGCGCAGGCGCGGCAGCACGCCGTACCACGCCGCGTAGCCGAGCCCCGACGTGACGGCCCCGGACGCCACGGCCAGCGCTGCCCCGGCGGCGTCGAGGTGGCCGTGACCGGCGGAGACCGCGGCGAGCGCGAGGCCAGCGGCGACGGGCGCGGCGCGCAGAAAGTTGCCCGCCGTCGCGGCGGTCGCGTCGGTGGACGCCCGCCCGCGCAGCGAGTAGACGCCCCACGCCGCGCCGGCCGCCGCCATGAGCGCTGCCGCCGCGAGCGGCGGCGCGCCGACGCCGGGCGCGACGAGCACACCGAGGCCGCCGAGCGCGAGCGCGAGCCCGGCCGTCTGTACGGCCCGCAGCCGCTCGCCGTGCGCCACGCCCCACCCGATCATCGTCGCCTGGACGGCCCCGAACAGGACGAGCGCGCCCGTCCCGGCCGGCAGCGCGAGGTAGGCGAGCGAGAAGGCGGCCGCGTAGACGAGGAGCGCACCAGCCGAGACGGCGTCGCCGGAGACGCGCCCGCGCCGTGCTGCGACGAGCGCCCCGAGCACGGCCGCGCCCGACGCGAGGCGGACGGCCGTGAACGCGAGCGCACCGCCCGGCCCGGCAGCGTGGCCGGCCGCGAGCGCGAGGCGCGCGAGGACCGAGTTGGCAGCGAAGGCGGCCATCACGAGCGCCGTCGCCGCGGCGAGGGCCGGCCCGGAGCGCGCGGCCATCAGAAGCCGCGCGCGCTGTCGTCCGAGCGGCGCGGGTCGGCCGAGGCCGACAGCGCGCGCGTGCCGTCGGGCCGGGTGAGGACGCGGACGCAGTTGGCGGCCCCGAAGCGGTCGGTCGCCTCGACCGTCCAGCCCGTCGTGCGGAGCGCGTCGAGCGTCGCCTCGGGGACGCCGGCCTCGGCGAACAGCACGTCGGGCAGCCACTGGTGGTGGACGCGCGGGCGGGCGGCCGCCTCCTGGACCCCGAGCCCGTCGTCGAACACGCCCAGGATGACCTGCGCGACGGTCGAGACGATGCGCGGGCCGCCGGGCGAGCCGCACACGAACGCGAGCCGCCCGGCCGCGTCCTCCATGATCACCGGCGTCATCGACGACGCCATGCGCCGGCCCGGCGCGA
>JAYWIE010000274.1:0-11705 GCA_043789155.1 Rubricoccaceae bacterium
CGGGGCCGGCCGGTCCGTGTTGTCGTCCACGCCGACCTCCTCGTTGGTGGTCCCGCTCGGCGGGGCGACCGGCACCGAGACGCTCGCTCGCGAGCCCACGGCTCCTCCTGATTCGGCAGAGAGGCGCTGGTTCTCAATCGTCGCCTCGCCCTGAAGGCCACCCGCCGTCTGAGCGGTCGTTCCCATGCCCCGGTTGAGCGAGAGCGTGTTCCACTGCTGGCGCGTAGACGGCAGGCCTGCGGGCGCGGCTCCAGCGGTCGCGTAGCGGCCGGCGACGACACTCATCGCCTGCCCGATCGGTACCTGGTACGCCGAGTCTGCGCGAGCGTACTGTCCCAGCTTGGCCGCAGCTTCCGTGCGGACCTGCTCGAGCTCCGGGTAGTCCGGAACGTCGCTCGCGGTGTCACCGACCTGCTGGCGGAACGGGAGGTAGAACAGAAAGATCAGCCCGACGCCGAGCGCGATGATCCCGACGATGACGCCCGCAACGAGGCCAAGGATCTGCCCCGACTCGATTCCCTCGCCTTCGACCCCCATGCTTTCGAGCAAGGCGGCGTCGGCATCCTCAGGAGTCGCCTCTGTGGCCGCCTGTGTCGCTGCGGCACCGACGAGGCCGGCAAGCGGGCCGCCGGGCTCGTCCTGCTCAGGACGAACCGAGGGATCGGCAGCAGCCTCGGGGCGCATCCCGTCCTGAGGAGCGGGAGCGGGGGCGTCAGCGTGCGGGTTGGGCACGCTGACGGGGGGCGTCTGGCCGGGAGTCGCGGGCGTGAGTTCGTCCATGGTGACCTCTTAACGGCGGGAGCCGCCCCTTGGTTTTCAGTTTTTATTGAAAGTCGTGCAGAGCGCGCCTGTCGGTCCGGGCGCTCGCGGGCAGCGCCGACGCGCATGCGGCGCTGCCGTGCTACACGTTCTCGAAGCGCAGCGAGTCCGCGAAGTACGGGTCGCTGTACGGTGTGAGGGCATGCCGGCTGAGGCGAGCGAACGTCGCCGCGAGCATCAGGCCGAACAGGCCGACCCACAGGAGAATCTCGATGGCCGGGAAGCTGGGGGGCACGACCTCCAGCACCATCGTCCGAGCGGGCGTCGCGGGCGCGACCGCCTGCAGCGAGGCGATAAGCTGCTGCCCCCCCTGCAGAGCCGTCGCGGCGTGCTCGGCCGCGTGCTCGCCGCCCCCCGGCAGCATCGCGGGCATCGTGATCCACCAGAGGTCCACCCAGTGCATCACGAGCAGCCACACGGCAACCGTCGCGAGGATGGGGTAGGTGCGCTTGGACTGGCGGAACAGGAGCACGAAGAACGGCAGCGCGAAGTGCATGAACAGCAGCGCCACGGCCACGGTGACCCATCCGGCCGAGAACCGCTTCTGGAACCAGAGGATTTCCTCGGGCAGGTTCGCGTACCAGTACAGCATGTACTGGCAAAACGATATATATGCCCAGAAAACCGTGAACCCGAACATGAATTTGCCCATGTCCTGGATGTGCTCGACCGTAATCTCGGCGTCTACCATGCCCTGCTTCTTCAGAAAGAGCGCGATAAACGTGGTGAGGCAGACAGCTCCGAGCATTCCGCCGGCGAAAAAGTAGATGCCGAACATGGTCGAGAACCAGTGCGGGTCCGCACTCATCAGAAAGTCGAAGCCGGCGAACGAGACGGTGATCGCGAAGGTGACCATCCCGATGGCGCTCCACTTGCGCATCTGGATCGTGTTCTCAGGGTCCGGCGCGGTGTCGTTGCGGACAGAGTGGCCGTAGAGCTTTCGGGCGATGAGGCTCCACGCCGCGAAGTAGAACACGTACCGCCCGACGAAGAACGGTACGTTGAGGTACGCCCGCTTGCCTGCGAGGATCGGGTCGTAGGTCTCGCTCCCGACGACGTAGAGATCGGCGTGCGTCCAGTGGAACAGCTCGTGCATGCCGAAGAGGATCGGCAGGCCGGCGAGCGCGAGGAGCGGGAAGTTGGCCACGATAGCCTCGGGGATGCGCCGGACGGTCGTGCTCCAGCGCGCCTTGGTGAGGTGCTGGATCATGATGAAGAACAGCGCCCCGAGTGCGATCGAGACGCAGAACACCCACGCGACGAGGTACGAGAACAGGAAGTGCGTGAGCCCGGCCGGGACGCCGATGGCCACGCCGGCGGCGAGCGCGACCACGCCCGCGCCAGCCGCGATGAGGCCTGCGCGCGAGTCGGCCGCGAACTGGTAGCGGCGCGGGATGCGCTCGCGGTCGGAGTCGACCGGGTCGAAGACGAGGCGAGTGAGGGCGTTCGACATGAGAAGGGGTACGAGGTTCGGAGTACCGGGTACCGGGTACCCCGTACCGTCTAGTTCCGGATGGAGACGTTCGGGTTGTACGTCGCGAGGCGCTCGCGCTCGGTCGCGGGAAGGTCCTCGGCGCGAGCGTCCTGGGACTCCTGCAGAGCGCGCACGTACGCGACGACGGCCCAGCGGTCGGCCGGGGGCATTTCGTGGCCGTAGCTCGGCATCGAGTTGATGCCGTTCAGGATGACGTCGTAGATGTAGCCGTCCGGGCGCGCCTTGAGGCCCTCGGTGTGGTAGGAGGGAACGGCGAAGCCGTAGCCCTGCCCGCCGTTGCCGACGGCGACGATGCCGCGGCCGTCGCCGGCGAGGCCGTGGCACGGGGTGCAGTAGATGCCGTACCGCTCCTGACCGCGCGCGAGCAGTGCGGGCGTCACGACGGCCGGGATCGACGGGACGAGCGTTCCGCTCGCGTCGCGGCCGTAGAGGAACGGCGCGTTGCCAGTAGTCTGGAGCTGCCCCCGGCGCACCGTCCCGGCGACGGGCTGCCGTTGCGAGGCGTTGTCGGCGAAGAAGGCATTGGCCTCCTGGGCTTCCATGCGCTGCACGAAGTCCATGTTGAGGTTCGGGTGGATCGGCGGCTTGCCGCTCTTCATGCCGCGGCAGCCCGTGAGGGCGGTGGCGGCGAGGAGCAGAGCGAGCGCGGCACGCGAGAAGGTCATGGTGTCTAGATCTGGCTGCCCGCGTAGGGCGGCGTCACAGGCGCGAGAACGGGCTCCACAGCGACGAGCGGCTCACCGTCAGCCGAGAGGTCGGTCGCGCCCGAGTGGTCCACATACTCGACGGCCAGCGCACCGAGGCCGAAGAGGTCGCCGGCGGTGCGGGCGCGGGCGAACTCACCGTCCGCCTCGCCGATGTGGAGGAAGAAGCCGTCGTCGGTGGCGCGGCCGAAGCGCGCCGAGTTGAAGAGCGGGTTGTAGGGCTTGGGCAGCCCGTTGAGCGCGAGCATCCCGCCAACGGCCGTGAGCGCCGAGAGCAGGATCGTCAGCTCGAACATGATCGGCACGCTGGACTCGATGGCGAAAAGCGGCTTGTTCGAGATGTTGATCGGGTAGCCCTGGAGGATGACGTCGACCCACTTGTACTGCTTGGCCGCGCTCGTCCACCACTGCAGGAACGTGCCGAGCGAGACGCCGAGCAGGCCGCCGCCGAAGACGAGGAAGGCCAGCTTCGAGAACGGCAGGCCCATCGCGCGGTCCATGCCGTGGATCGGGAACGGGCTGAACGTGTCCAGCCGCGAGTAGCCGCGCTTGCGCAGGTCCACGACGGCGTCGTGGAGCGCGCCGGGGTCCGAGAACTCGGCCAGCAGGCCGACGTGCTCGTTGGCGCGCGTCTCGAGCGCGGCGCGAAGGGCCTTGGGGAGAGGGAATGCCATTGAAAAGCCAGTAGGCAGTGGCCAGTGGCCAGTAGCGGAAGATGCGGGTGCGGGTCGCCGCGCTGAATGGTCAGGTCCGACTCTGCCACTGGCCGTTTCCTACTGGCCACTGGCGCGCTGGCGTCAGCCGGCGCTCGAGGCCTGCATCGGGTCGACGCCGCCGGGCTCGGCGATGGACGGGCCCTCGACGCCGTCGCCGGCCGCGTGGCCGTCACCGGCGGAGTGACCGTCGCCCGCCGCGTGGCCGTCGCCGGACGAGTGGCCGTAGAAGTGCGGGTCCGCCTGCGGAAGCACGCCCTTGACCTCGGCGATGGCGACCATCGGCACGAAGCGCAGGAAGAGCAGGAAGAGCGTCGAGAAGAGGCCGAACGAGCCGATGTACATCAGCACGTCCCACATCGTCGGCGAGTAGTAGTCCCACGACGACGGCAGGAAGTCGCGGTGCAGCGACGTCACCGTGATCACGAAGCGCTCGAACCACATGCCGATGTTGGTCGTGATCGAGATCGCGAACATGACCGGGATCGAGCGCCGGAAGGACTTCTTCCAGAAAAGCTGCGGGAAGACGAGGTTGCACGTCATCATCGTCCAGTAGGCCCACCAGTACGGGCCGGTCGCGCGGTTGAGGAACGCGAACCGCTCGTACTCGACGCCCGAGTACCACGCGATAAAGAACTCGGTGATGTAGGCGAAGCCGACGACCGAGCCCGTCACGAGAATGATGATGTTCATCTTCTCGAGGTGGTCGATCGTGATGAGGCTCTTCAGGTCGAAGACCTTGCGCGAGATCACGAGCAGCGTCACCACCATCGCGAAGCCCGAGAAGATGGCTCCGGCGACGAAGTAGGGCGGGAAGATGGTCGTGTGCCAGCCCGGGACGAGCGACACGGCGAAGTCGAAACTCACGACCGAGTGGACCGAGAGCACGAGCGGCGTCGCGAGGCCGGCGAGGATGAGGTATGCCCGCTCGTAGTGCCGCCAGTGGCGGTTCGAGCCCGTCCAGCCGAGCGACAGGAAGCCGAGGATCTTGGCGCGCAGCATGCGTCCCTGCCGGACGGCGCGGTCGCGGAGCGTGCCGAGGTCCGGAATGAGGCCGACGTACCAGAACAGCAGCGAGACCGAGCCGTAGATCGAGACCGCGAAGACGTCCCAGAGCAGCGGGCTCTTGAAGTTGGGCCACATCGCCATCTGGTTCGGGATGGGCAGCGTGTAGTAGATGGCCCAGACCCGGCCGACGTGGAACGTCGGGAAGAGGAGCGCACACGCGACGGCGAAGAGCGTCATCGCCTCGGCCGCCCGGTTGATACTCGTGCGCCACTTCTGCCGGAACAGGAAGAGCACGGCCGAGATCAGCGTCCCGGCGTGGCCGATGCCGACCCACCAGACGAAGTTGACGATGGCCCAGCCCCAGAAGACGGGGTTGTTGAGGCCCCACACGCCGGGCCCGTTCCAGACGAGGTACGTGATGGCGAGCCCGAGGATGCCGAGCCCGGTCAGGGCGACGGCGAAGGCGGCGTACCACGCGGCCGGCGTCTTCTTCTCGGTGTGCACGGCCACCATCTCGGTGATGTCGTGGAACGAGAGGTTGCCGGCGACGAGCGGGGCGTCCGCGAGCGACTTCATCACGTCGGCGTCGCCGGCGGCGTGGCCGGCGGGAGGGCCGCCGTTACCGTCAGGCGCGTAGCCGTAGGCGTTTTTCGAAGTGACCGTTGCCATCGGAGGGGCGGTTCGGGGAACGGGACGAGGCTCAGGCCTCGGCCTCGGTGGCGTCGAAGGGGGTCGCGAGGCCGGGGTGCGGGTTCCGCAGGCGCGCGAGGTACGTCAGGCGCGGCTTCACCGCGAGCTCGCCCAGGACGGCGTAGTTGCGCGGGCTCGTCTTGGACTTCGTCACGGCCGAGTTCGGGTCCTTGAGGTTGCCGAACACGATCGCGCCGGCCGGGCAGGCCTGCTGGCAGGCCGTCACGACCTCGCCGTCGCGCAGCGGGCGGTCCTCGATGTGGGCGTACTGGACCGTCTGGCGGATGCGCTGGACGCAGAACGTGCACTTCTCCATCACGCCGCGGTAGCGGACGGTGACGTACGGGTTGTTCGCCATCTGGACCTCGATCGGGAGCGTCTTGGTCCAGTTGTAGAAGTTGTACCGGCGGACCTTGTACGGGCAGTTGTTGGCGCAGTAGCGCGTCCCGATGCACCGGTTGTAGGTCATCTCGTTGAGGCCGTCCGGCGAGTGCGCGGTCGCGTTGACCGGGCAGACCTGCTCGCAGGGCGCGTTCTCGCAGTGGACGCACATCATGGGCTGCGTGACCATGCCAGGCTCGAGGTCGTCGCCGACGTAGTAGCGGTCGAGGCGGAGCCAGTGCATCTCGCGTCCGCGCGAGACCTGGTCCTTGCCGACCGTCGAGACGTTGTTCTCGGACTGGCAGGCGACGACGCAGGCGTTGCAGCCGGAGCACGCGTTGAGGTCGATCGTCATGCCCCACTGGTTCTCCGAGTAGATCCACTGCCCGATGCGCGGGTCCTCGGAGGCCGAGTTAGCGTCGCCCCAGAGCGGCGGGTACGCCTCCCAGGGCGTGTTCTCGATGAACGCCTCCTCGTCCTGCGCGAACTTGGGGTCGGCGCGGAACTCCTCGACCGTCGCGGAGCGGATGATGGCGCGGCCCTCCATCGAGCCGTGGTCCTGCGTCGAGGCGACCATGTAGCCGTCGGCGGCCTTCGCGATGGTCGCGCCGGGGAAGACGGTGAAGTTGGCCAGCGAGCGGACGGCCTCGGCGCGGCCGGTCGTCGGGCCGTCGGGGAGGCCGGCACCGACGCCGTTGGCGACCGGGCCGGGGCGGTAGACGTCGGTCTGCTTGTTGAAGACGCGCTCGACGAGGCCGAGCTCGGGCAGCGTGCGGTCGGTGGCGAGGTCGCGGCCGTAGCCGAGGTAGACCGTCACCGAGTCGTCGGGCTGGCCGGGCTGGACCCACACCGGGACGTGCATCTGCTTGCCCGCGCCGGTCGAGATCCGGGCGACGGCGCACAGGGCCTTGCCGCCGACCTCGGTCTGGAGCATGCCGAGGCGCTCGGCCGTGGTCTTGCTCATCAGCGCGACGGGGTCCCACGTGGTCTTGGTGACCGGGTGCGGGGCCTCCTGCATCCAGGCGACGTTCGAGAACGCGCCGTCGTAGAGCGAGGGGTGCTCGCGGAAGACGACCTCGACCTGCCCGTCGGCCGACGCCGCCGGGGCGGTGAGGCGCGCGAGGCTCGGGACGGCCGCGGCGCTGCCGACGGCCGGGTACGCCGTGCCGGCGACGAAGCCGTCGTGGAGGGCGGTCCGCCAGCCGTCCTCGAAGCTTCCGGCGACGCCGCCGAGGCGGCTCTCCATCGTGCGGCGCACGAGGTCGTAGCCGGCGTTGTTGCGGCCCGTCGCGAGCGTGTTCACGACCTCGACGACCGAGTGAGCGTCGGCGTAGAGCGGCGCGATGAGCGGCTGTACGACCGAGAGCGTGCCGTCGAGCGCGCGGACGTCGCCCCACGATTCGAGGAAGTGCGCGGCCGGCAGGTGCCACGTCGCGCGCTGCGCGGTCTCGTCGCGGTAGAGGCCGTGGTGGACCGAGACGGGCACGCGGGCAAGGGCCGCGGCGAAGCCGAGGTCGGCGGGGAGCGAGTAGACCGGGTTCGTGCCGAGCATGACGAGCGTCGCCACGCGGCCGGCCTTCATGTCGCGGACGAGCGCCTGGATCGCCGGCCCGACGGGCTCGGTCGGGGCCGTGGCCTCGGTCGCGAGGTAGGTCGTCGTCTGCGCGCCGAACCGGCCGTTGAGCGCGGCCACGAGCGCATGGACGGCCGGCGGCTGCGTCGCGCCGGCGACGAAGGCCGTGCGGCCGGCGGCGGCGCGGACGTCCTGGACGATCGCGGCCACGACGGCCTGCTCCTTGGCGGTGAGCGTGGGCCGGGCCCCGGCGTCGACGCCGAGGCCCGCGGCGACGGCGGCGGCGAAGGCCGGAACGGCCCCGGCCTTCATCCGCAGGCGGTGGTCCGCCATGCCGCCCGTCGTCGTCATCGTGCTCTCGGCGACGTAGAGGCGCGACATCGGCGCGCGGCCGGCCGGGCGGTTCTCGACGCGGCGGCTCGCGGCGTACTCGCGGCCGTTCCAGACGCCCGCGTGGGGGTCCGAGAGGAAGTCGCCGTCGAACGACACCACGACGTCTGCCTCGGAGAAGCGCGTGAGCGGGCGGGCGACGCGGCCGAAGGCGGCCTGCGTGCCGAGGGCCTCGTGGTCGTCGCCGTGCGTGCCGAGCGTGAGCCACTGCGAGCCCGGAGCCGCGGCGAGGAGCTGGTCGCGGAGCGCGAGCAGCGTCGGCGACGACGTCGGCTCGGCGAGGACGACCAGCCGGCCGGCGCTGCGGAGCGTGGCCGTGGCCGCGACGAAGCGCCCCCAGTCCGCCCGGCCGGCCTGGCCCGTCGCCGTCTCGCGGTACCACGCGTGGCGGCTGCGGTCCGGGTCGTACATCTGGAGCACGGACGCCTGCGCGAGCGCGTCCGACGCGCCCTGCGAGACGGGGTGCTCGGGGTTGCCCTCGGCCTTGACCGGGCGGCCCTCGTGGCTCTGCACGAGCAGCGCCTGCCCGACGCCGCCGAGCGGCATCGCGGTCGCGAAGAAGTTGGGCAGGCCCTCGATGACCTCCTGCGGCTTGCGCGCGTAGGGCACGATGGTCTCGACCGGCCGGCGGCAGCCGGTGAGGCCCGCCAGCGCGGCCGACGCGCCCATGACCTTGAGGAACGTGCGGCGGCTCGTCTCCTCGTCGGCCGCCTCGGGCGGGGCCTCGAACTCGCGGTGGCGGAGGGCCGCCATGCCCGGTGCGGACGTGCGGTCGGCCGCGCTGCGCCACGGCAGCGGCTTGCCGTGCGCGGCACGGGCGTCATCGTCGGCCGCAAGGTCGGCCGCGCTCAGAACGTCGAGCTCAATCATCGGGAGGGTGTCAGGTATCAGGTGGTCAAGTGGCAAGTGGGCGCACGTGGCACCTGTCACCTGCACACCTGCGACCTCAGTAGTGGCAGGCCGAGCAGTTCTGAGGGGGCTTGATGCCCTCGCGCGCGATGCGCTCGCGGTTGGCGGCGACGTACGCCTGCCAGGTGTCGTCGTCCGAGCGGACCTGCGCGGCGAGGCCCATCACCGTGATGTCCTTCGGGTCGCGGAGGTACTCCTCGGGGTTGCGGTGGCACTCGAGGCACCAGCCCATCGAGAGCGGCTCGGCCTGCGCCACGACGGCCATCTGGTCGATGCGCCCGTGGCAGCTCTCGCACCCGACGCCGACGTTGACGTGGGCGGCGTGGCTGAACTGCGCGTAGTCCGGCAGGTGGTGCACCTTGACCCACTGGATCGGGACGCCCGTCGCCCAGCTCTCGCGCACCGGCAGCAGCTTCGGGCTCTGCGTCTGAACCACGCTGTGGCAGTTCATGCACGTCTGCGTGGACGGGACGTTGGCGTGCGGGCTCTGCTCGACGTGGTTGTGGCAGTAGCGGCAGTCCATCCCGAGCTGGCCCGCGTGCAGCGCGTGGCTGTACTCGACCGGCTGAACCGGCTGGTGCCCGACCTCGTAGAACTCGGGCGAGAGGTAGTACCACGCGAGAAGCGTCACGAGCGCGCCGCCCACCACCACGCCGACGAGCGTGAGCGTCGGGAGCGTGTTGGCGACGCGAGGAAACAACTGAGGCATAGCCGCGGGAGGGTGGGGGCCGGTCGGTCCGAGGGGGGCTCCAGAAGGTAGATCGGGGCCCTCCCGGACGGAGCGAAGATAGATCGAATGGCCGGCGCGTTCCGTCCGCCCCGGGCCGTCGCAGGCGTGCCGTCGCGGGCTGCCACCCCGCCGCACAGATCGCCTAGCAACGTAATCGCAGGCGGCGGCCGAGTTTCACTCTACACTGAAACATCAGGAAGCACCCGACGCGCTGGCGGGCCTCCCGCCGCTGACGAGGCGAGGCGGGCGAAGCGTGTCGTGAGCAGCACGGCCGCAGCGGCCAGCCCCAGCGTCAGGCCCCACCACATGCCCGGCGCGCCGAGGCCGCGCCCGAACAGCAGGTACGCGCCGAGGCCGAGCCCGAGGCCCCAGTACGAGACGGCCCCGATGAGCATCGGCACGCGCGTGTCCTTGAGCCCGCGCAGCGCGCCGGCGGCCGCCGCCTGCGTGCCGTCGAAGAGCTGGAAGACGGCGGCGATGCCGAGCAGCGCGACGGCGCGGCGCGCCATCTCGGGGTCCGGCGAGGCCCCGGCGTAGATCCAGACGATCGCGCCCGGCGCGAGCCAGAACAGGGCCGCCGAGAGCGCCATCGACAGCCCGCCGAGGCCGATCGCGGACCAGCCCGCGCGCGCCGCGCCGGCGCTGTCGCCCGCGCCTGCGGCCTGCCCGACGCGCACGGCCCCGGCCATCCCGATCCCGAGCGGCACCATGAACGCGACGCTCGCCGCGTTGAGCGCGATCTGGTGCGCCGCGAGCTGGACCGTCCCCATGCGCCCGACCATGAGCGTCGCGGCGGTAAAGATGCCGCCCTCGAGGGCGAACGTGACGCCGATGGGCCAGCCGAGGCGGAAGAGCTCGCGCAGGGCCGCGGGGTCCGGCCGGCCGAGGCCGCGGAAGACGCGGTAGCTGCGCAGCGGCCCCCAGAAGACGTAGGCCGCCAGCAGGACGGTCATGCCCGCGATCGCCATCGCCGACGCCCAGCCCGTCCCGACCATGCCGAGCGCGGGCGCGCCCCAGAGCCCGTGGATCAGGACCGCGTTGAGCCCGACGTTGAGGGCCACGCCGACGAGCGTCACCGCGAGGATCGGGCGCGGCCGGCCGACGCCCTCGCTGAGCCCGCGCAGGGCCGTGAACCACAGGTTCGGGACGAAGCCCCAGCGGATCGCGGCGAGGTACGCCCCGGCGAGGCGCGCCGTCTCGGGGGCCTGCCCGGTCGCGCGCAAGACCGGCTCCATGTAGCCGAGCAGGACGACGGCGGGCGCGCCGAGGAGCAGACCGAGCCACAGCCCCTGCCGCGTCGCGCGCGAGGCGGCACCGGCGTCGCCCGCGCCGGTCGCCTGCGCCACGAGCGGCTGCACGGCCACGACGACGCCGAGGCACACCATCATCAGGGTCATGTAGACCGTCGACCCGACGACGGCAGCGGCCATCGCGGCCGTCCCCAACCGGCCCACCATCACGACGTCGACGAAGCTCATCGACATCTGCGTGAGCTGCGTCGCCACGAGCGGGAGCGCGAGCACGAGCGTGGCGCGGAGGTCGGCGGAGCGGGTCACGGGGCGGGGCGGGGCGCGGCCCCCACGGTACGACCGCCCGCAGAGGCGCTGCCGCGCCGCGACGGCCGTCGGGGCACAACGGGGTGCACTGAATCGCCGTGCGGGCCGTAGCGGGATGCCTCGGTATCTTGGCCGCATGTCCCGCACGTCCGCCCGCATGCCGCCTGCTGCTCGCCGCGAGGCCCCGGCCGCCGTCGCGGTCGTGGACGTGTCCGTCGTGATCGTGACCTACAACGTCCGCGAGTTCCTCGAGCAGGCGCTCGAGTCCGTCGCCCGCGCCTCAGGCGGGCTGGCCGTCGAGACGTTCGTCGTCGACAACGACTCGGCCGACGGGACCGCCGCGGCCGTCCGCGAGCGCTTCCCCGACGTCCGCCTCATCGCCAACGAGGCCAACGTCGGCTTCGCGGCCGCCAACAACCAGGCCATCCGCGAGGCGCGCGGCCGGTACGTGCTCGTGCTCAACCCGGACACGCTCGTGCAGGAGGACACGCTCCGCACGCTCGTCGCGTTCATGGACGCTCATCCGGGGGCCGGGGCGGTCGGGCCGCGCATCCTCAACCCGGACGGCACCTTCGCGCCCGAGTCGCGCCGCTCCTTCCCGACGCCGGCCGTCGCGTTCTACCGCATCTCCGGGCTCGGCCGGCTCTTCCCGCGCAGCCCGCGCTTCGGCCGCTACAACCTCTCCCACGTCTCGCCCGACACCGGCGGCGAGGTCGACGCGCTCTCGGGCTCGTGCA
>JAYWIE010000275.1:0-3265 GCA_043789155.1 Rubricoccaceae bacterium
GCCGACGTCCGCGCCGGCCTGCCACTCGCCAACGAGCCGGGCGAGGCCCGGGCCGTCGTCGACGTCGTGCCCCGCCGGCAGGACGTGGAGGCGCGCGCCATCGGCGACCGCGCGCGCCCGCGTCTCGGCGAAGACGCGGGCGTGGCTGTAGGCCATGCCGGCGAAGAGGGCCGGGCGCGGGCGGTCGAGGCCGAGCAGGTAGAACCCGCCGTCGTCGGTCGGGCCGAGCGCGACCGTGCCCGGCGCTGCGAGCGCGGCGAAGGCCGCCGCGACGTGTGCGAGCGGCAGCGTCGGGTGGTCCGTCCCGACCACGACGGCGCGGCCCGCCCCCGCGGCGAGCGTCTCGGCGAGGGCCGCGTCCATGCGCGCGCCGAGCCCGTCGCCCCGCTGCACGCAGAGCGTCACGCCCGGCGGGACGAGCCCCGCCGGCATCGCGTCATCGGACTCTGGCAGGTACAGCCGGACGGCCACGCCGAGCCCGGCGAAGGCGGCGAGCGCGTCGCCGAGGAAGGCGGCGTAGAGGTCCGCGGCGTCCGCGGGCGCGAGCGGCGGCGTCAGCCGCGTCTTGACGCGCCCGGCCGCGGGCACCTTGGCGAAGACGACGAGAGACGGGACGTGGGATGTGGGAAGGGGGATGGGCAGATGGTTTGCACCACGCCTTCTCTGCTCATCCCGCATCCCATATCCCGCATCCCCCGTCACGCCGTCGCGCCGCCGCAGGACGAGCCGGCCCCGGCCGTGCAGCCGTAGCAGTGCCGCGCCGTCCGGACGCGCCGGGCCTGCCACGCGGCCACGTCGAAGCCGTCGATGCGTGCGTGCGGGACGGCCGCCGGCATCTCGAGCTGCTGGTTGAAGTCGCAGTCGTAGACCTGCCCGTCGTAGCCGACCGAGAGCGTGTTGCGGCACATCAGCCCGCCGACCGTCGCCGGGTTGAAGGCCGTCACGAGGCGCTCCATGTAGGCCTCGAGCTGGCCCTTGGCGAGCAGCCACTCGAGAAAGCGCGACATCGGGATGTTGGTGATCGCGATGAGGCGGTCGAACGTCACGCCGTGCTCGCGGGCGAGGCCGGCCTTCCACTCGGCCTCGAGCGACGCCTGGTGGCCCGGCAGGAACGCCCCGACCGGATTGGTGACGAGCGTCAGCACGCGGCGCGCGTCACCCTGCCCGTAGCCGGCTGCGTTGAGCGCGCGCAGCGCGGTGATGCTCTTGTCGTACGTCCCGTCGCCGCGCTGCGCGTCGGTGTTGAGGCGGCGGTAGTGCGGCAGCGAGCACGCGACCTCGACGCCGCGATCCGCCAGCCAGCCAGGCAGGTGCCGGTAGCGCGCCGTCGTGAGGACCGTCAGGTTGCAGCGGTCGATGACGTGCAGGCCGCGCGCGACGGCGGCGTCGACGAGAAACTCGAAGTGCGGGTTGAGCTCGGGCGCGCCGCCGGTCAGGTCGACGGTGTGGAGGGCGTGCCCGCCGGGCGCGGCGCGGATGGCGTCGAGGGCCGCGACGCACGCCTCGGCCGTGGCGCGGTCCATGTTGGCGTCCGTCCGGTCCGGCCCCGAGTCGACGTGGCAGTGGCGGCACGTCATGTTGCACAGCTTGCCGACGTTGACCTGGAAGATCTCGAGCGGCGCGGGCGTGAGCGCATGCCAGCCCGCGGCGGCGAGGTCGGCGTGGAACAGGCCCGTCCCGGTCGGCCCGCCGGCGACATTCGCCGCGTCGAGCGCAGCGAACTGGGCCGCGGGCGCGAGCAGCGGCGCGCGGCGGGCGTGCAGGCTCGTCACCGCGCGCGGGCCGTCGGCCGGGGCGAGATCGAGGACGGGCAGGCGGAGCGGGTCGTCGGTCACGGGCGGGCGGGAGGATCGCAGGAGTCTACAGCAGGCGGATGCCCGCTCTCTACGCCGGTCCCTGCTCATTCCGTGCGCACGGGCGCAGACCGGGTGGGCAACGACTGGGCACGGCGTGGTCTGGCGGACGACCTGCCGGAGCGCCGACGTTGGCCGCGCACACCCGGTTCTGCTCATGCTCCGCTCGCTCGCACTGCTCCGCTCGCTCGCCCTGCTCACCGCGCTCAGCGCCGCGCTACCGTCGCCGCCGCTCGTCGTCGGCGCGTTCTCCGCGATGACGCCCGGCGGGGCCGTCGCCGGCTGGGAGCCGCTGCGCCTCGGCAGCGCGCCGCCGTCGACGTACGCGCTCGTCCGCGACGGTGCCGGCGTCGTCGTGCGCGCGCAGGCCGACCGCTCGGCGTCGGGCCTCGTCCGGCGCGTCCGCGTGGACCTCGCGCAGCACCGGACGCTGGCGTGGCGCTGGAAGGTCGACGGCGTGATCCCGCGCGGCACCGTCGCCCGGCGCGACGGCGACGACTACCCGGCCCGCATCTACGTCACGTTCGACTACCCGGTGAGCCGGCTCTCGTTCGCCGACCGCGTGAAGTACCGCGCCCTGCGCGCGCTCGGCTACCGCGACATCCCGACGCGCGCCCTCAACTACATCTGGGCCAACCGGGCGGACGAGACGCGCGTCGTCCCGAACCCGTTCTCGGACTGGGTGCAGATGGTGCCGGTCGAGAGCGGGCCGGCCCACGCGGGCCGCTGGCGCAGCGTCCGCCGCGACGTCGCCGCAGACTACCGGGCCGCCTTCGGCACCGACGCCCCGGCCATCACCGGCATCGCCATCATGACCGACGCCGACAACACGCGCGGCCAGGCGACGGCCTACTACGGCGACATCACGATGGAGTGAGGCGGGGCAGTGGCCAGTATCGCCGGCTCGCGCCGCCGAGGCAGTGGCCAGTGGCAGAGCCCTTCTCTTCTGCCACTGGCCACTGCCAACTGCCCACTGGCCCTCACATCGTCCGCGCCTCGACGCCGTCGAGCATCTGGAGGCCGTGGACGAGGCTCGCGCCGCCGCGGATGGCGCACGCGACGTGGACGGCCTCGGTCATCTGCTCGAGGTCCGAGCCCTTCGCGAGCGACTCCTGCGTGTAGGCGTCGATGCAGTACGGGCACTGCACGGCGTGGGCGACCGCGAGCGCGATCAGCGCCTTCTCGCGCGCCGTCAGCGCGCCGTCAGCGAAGACTTTGCCGTAGTAGCCGAAGAAGGCGTCGGCGAGGGCGGGGCTGCCCTTGGCGATCTCGCCGAAGCGCGGGAGGTGCTCGGGCGTGTAGTACGTGTCCATGACGGGGAAGTGAGATGAGGAAGGGTTGGAATGCAGTTTGACGGTTAAGGTTTGGGGTTTCAACCTCCAAACTTCACTCCTCAAACCCCCTGACCGCGC
>JAYWIE010000276.1:0-3263 GCA_043789155.1 Rubricoccaceae bacterium
GCGTCGACGCCCAGCACGCCCGCGGCAAGCTCACGGCCCGCGAGCGCCTCGACGTCCTCCTGGACCCGGGCTCGTTCCAGGAGACCGGCGCGTTCGTGCGCCACCAGGAGACCGCCTTCGGCCTCGACGCCGAGCGGCCCTACGGCGACGGCGTCGTGACCGGCTGGGGCACCGTCGCCGGGCGGCTCGTCTACGTCTACTCGCAGGACTTCACGGTCTTCGGCGGCTCGCTCGGGCTCGCCCACGCCGGCAAGATCGTCCGCCTGATGCAGCTCGCCCTCGAGAACGGCGCGCCCGTCGTCGGCCTCAACGACTCGGGCGGCGCGCGCATCCAGGAGGGCGTCGCGGCCCTCGGCGGCTACGCAGACCTCTTCCTCCAGAACACGATGGCCTCGGGCGTCGTGCCGCAGATCTCGGCCATCCTCGGCCCGTGCGCCGGCGGGGCCGTCTACTCGCCCGCCATCACGGACTTCGTGTTCATGGCCCGCGGCACGAGCTACATGTTCGTGACAGGCCCCAACGTCGTCAAAACGGTCACCAACGAGGAGGTCACGCAGGAGGAGCTCGGCGGGGCCGACACGCACGCGAGCAAGAGCGGCGTGTGCCACCGCGCCTTCGCTAACGAGGCCGCGCTCCTGCTCGGCATCCGCGAGCTGCTCTCGTACCTGCCGCAGAACTGCGAGGACGCCCCGCCCCACGTCCCGACGAGCGACCCCGAGACGCGCGCCGACGCGGCCCTCGACACCGTCGTGCCCGAGAGCGCATCGACGCCCTACGACATCCACGATGTCGTGTCGCGCGTCGTCGATGACGGGCGCTTTTTCGAGATCCACCCGGATTTTGCGGCCAACCTCGTCGTCGGCTTCGCGCGCCTCGGCGGGCAGTCCGTGGGCATCGTCGCCAACCAGCCGGCCGTGCTCGCGGGCGTGCTCGACATCGACGCGAGCGTCAAGGGCGCGCGCTTCGTCCGCTTCTGCGACGCCTTCGGCATCCCGCTCGTCGTGTTCGAGGACGTCCCGGGCTTCCTGCCGGGCACGGACCAGGAGTGGCGCGGCATCATCCGCCACGGCGCGAAGCTGCTCTACGCCTTCTGCGAGGCGACCGTCCCCAAGATCACCGTCATCACGCGCAAGGCCTACGGCGGGGCCTACGACGTCATGAACTCGAAGCACATCCGCGCCGACCTCAACCTCGCCTGGCCGACGGCCGAGATCGCCGTTATGGGCGCGAAGGGGGCCGTCGAGATCCTGCGCAAGCGCGAGATCGCCGCCTCCAGCGACCCCGCCGCGACCGAGGCCGCGTTCACGGACGAGTACCGCGACCGCTTCGCCAACCCCTACGTCGCCGCCGAGCGCGGCTACGTCGACGACGTCATCAGGCCGTCCGAGACGCGCGCCCGCCTTATCGCCGCGCTGCGGATGCTCAGGAACAAGGTCCAGACGATGCCCCGCCGCAAGCACGGCAACCTGCCGCTGTGAAACGCAGTTTGGAGAGGGGATCGATTGGTGGTCCTACGAGACGTCGCGACCCATCGGTTTGAAGAGAACATCCACACGGAGCAGGTGGCCTGACCCCCTCAAACTCCAAACTGCATTTCATCCCTCACATCCGCGTCACCATTAGCCCGCGCGCGCGGAGCAGTTCGACGACGCTGCCCGGCCCGACGAGGTGCCCCACGCCGACGACGACGAGGACGTCCTCCGGGTGGCCAGCCGGGCTCTCGCGGGCGAGCATCGCCTCGATCTGCGGGACCCAGAGCGCGTTTCGGTCCGTGAGGAAGAGCCGGCGCATCGTGGACGTCCGGCCGAGGCCCTGCGCGACGATGGCGGCGAGGGCGTCCTCGTCGCCCGCCTCCCACGCGTCGACGAGGGCCGTCAGCGGGGCGTCGCCGTCCTGCCCGAGCGCGTCGCGGAGCATCGCGAGCTGGTCCTTGTCGGGCATGCCGTCGAAGGCGGCGACCTGGTCGGCGATGGTCTCGAGGGCGAGGCGCGGCTTGCCCTCGGCCGCGGCGCGGGCGAAGAGGACGGCGTCCGCGCCGGCATCGGCCGAGAGGCCGGACGCCCCCCCCGCCTGCGCTGGAGGCGGGAGCGTCATCAGGACGACAGCGGCGAGCCACGGCTTGAACGCCTCGACGGCGGCGAGCGACAGCCCTGCCGGCTCGATGCGGCGCGCGAGGCGCTGCGCGTCCGCAGGCCCGAGGCGCTTCGAGAGCGCGACGCCGTCGGTGGCCATGCCCGGCAGCGTCGCTGCGGCGGCGTCGGCGCGGGCGGCGTCGAAGTCGACCTCGAACGCGACGGCCTCGGCGTCGTCGAAGGCGCTCGCGGCCGGGCCCGGCAGGACGTCCGTGCCGGGGCGCAGCGTGTGGACCGAGCCGAGCAGGTAGACGCGGCTGTCGGCGTCGGCGACGCGCCAGAGCAGTGGCCGCGCCGCGGCCCGGACGGGTGCTGGCGCGGCGGGTACCGGCGCAGGCTGGGCGAGCGCCGGCGCGCACGCGAGCACGGCGAAGCTGGCGGCGAGCAGGACGCGGGTCGGGCGCACGGGAGTCGGGGCGTGTGGCGGGCAAGATCGCACGCGCGGTCAGGCGCACGCGCAGGGCACGCCGGCGTCCCTCTAGCCCGCGAGTGCAGCTTCGCCGATGTTCCGCTTGCGCTTCGACCGCCGCGCAGGCGTATGTTCTCCGGTGCTCGCCGGCGCGACCGCCGAAAACGCCCCGCCCGGCCGCATTCCGCCTCTCACCAGCCCGACCCGCCGTATGGCTCGTCTCGCACTCGCGGCTCCGCTGCTGTTCGTCGCGCTCCCGGCCCTCGCGCCGGCCGCGTCGGCCCAGTCCCCGGCCACGGACCTCGTCGCCCCCCGGCTCGCCGCACGGGACGCCTCCGGATCCGTCGCCGCCGACTCGCTCTCCGACGACCAGCTCGCCCGCCGCCTCGCCCGCCTCTACGAGCGCCAGGCGACCCTGCTCGACGCCGCGGCCGACGGCGACCAGGGCCGCTACTCCGTCCTGCTCGACGACCTGATGTCGGACCTGCAGCTGCTCGGCCAGCGCCCCGGCGTCATGTTCGACGCCCGCTTCCGCGACGCCTTCTCGGCCGTCATCACCGAGTACGAGCGCTTCTACGGCACGCCGGCCGTGGACCGCGGCGACGTCTACGCCTTCCGCGAGGCCGGCATCGACGCCGTCGAGCGCGGCTTCGACATGGGCGTACCGCTGCTGGACCATGTGACGCTGCCGGACCGCCGGACCTACGCGACGCAGATCCCGA
>JAYWIE010000277.1:0-11613 GCA_043789155.1 Rubricoccaceae bacterium
CGTCAGCGGCCTTGGTGAAGATGCCGCCGCCGAGGCGCGCGAAGATCGAGATGAGGCTGGCCCCGAACGAGAGCCCCACGAGGGCCTCGATGACGTGCCGCATGCCGTCCACGGTCCCGACGTCGTAGACGTACTCGCGGAGCACGAAGTAGTAGCCGGCCACGCCGAGCAGGCCCAGCCCGACGACGAGCATCCCGGTGATCGCGCCAGACGTGAAGGCGAGGTCCAGGGCCTTGGCGAGCCCGCCGCGCGCGGCCTCGGCCGTGCGGACGTTGGCGCGGACCGACACGTTCATGCCGACGTAGCCGGCGATGCCGCTTAGCACGGCCCCGATCACGAACCCGACCGTGACGGGCCACCCGAGGAAGAACAGCAGCAGCGCGACCGGCACGCCGACGATCGCGATCGTCCGGTACTGCCGGTTGAGGTACGCCGCCGCGCCGACCTGGATCGCCAGGGCGATCTCCTGCATCCGCGCGTTCCCGGCGGGCGCGGCCAGCACGCGGCGGCTCGCGACGAGCCCGTAGAGGACGGCCAGCAGGCCGCAGAGGAGAACGAAACCGTACAGCATCGGGTCGCCAGATCGTGACAGGGAGCCGGGGCGTCGTGCCGCCAGCCAAGGCCCGCCAACATCGCGCGCGCGGGGATGCCGGGTCCCCAAGATTGCCAGAAGATGTGTGCGGCGGCGTCAGCCCGCACACGAATGGCACGCCGGCCGGATCCGGGCGGCGTACACCGGGAACGGTCGGTGGGCGTAGGGCCACAGCATGCTGTGGCCCTACCGAGCGTCGCGCGTGATCCGACGGGTGCGGAGGTCCGTGTCGCGTCAGCCCATCCGGGCGGCGAGGGCCTCGGCGAAGCGCCGCGGGGCGTCCGGGTGCATCCGGAGGTAGAGGCCCGGCTCGACCAGCTCGACCTCCATCGTCCAGAACGCGCCGTCCGGCGCGCGGACGAGGTCGGCGCGGGCGTAGAGCGCGGCCTCGCCCGTCGCGGCGTCGGCGGCGTTGAAGGCGCTGTGGGCGGCGGCGAGCAGGCCGGGCTCCGGCGTGACGGCCGTGATGCGCCCGCCGTGCTCCTCCTGCACGCGGAAGTCGCGCGGCGCGGGCGTCTTGAGGACTGCGTGGGCGACGCGCCCGCCGAAGGCGAAGACCGAGAACTCGCCCTCGGCGACGACCGCCGGCACGAACGGCTGCGCCATCAGCGCCCGGCCTGCGTAGTGCGCCTCGACGGCCCCGGTCGGCGCGGCGCGCGTGATCCGGAACGCGCCGTCCGCGTTCGCCCCGACGACCGGCTTCACGACGATCTCGGGCGTCGGCCCGGCGAGGGCCTCGACGGCGTCGAAGAGGCCGGCCGTGTCGCCGGGTGCGAGGCCGTCGCGCCAGACGGTCGGGATGGTCGGCACGCCGGCGGCGGCGAGCCCCTGCAGGTACGTCTTGCGGAGGTTCCAGCGGACGGTCCGGAGCCCGTTCAGCAGCACGGCCGGCGAGGCGTCGATGGCCACCAGGACGTCCAGGAAGGCGTCGGGGTCGTCCTGGTAGTCCCACGGCGAGCGGATCACGACGGCCTCGAATGCGCCCCAGTCTGCGCCGGCGCGCCACGGGACGGTCTCGACGGCCCAGCCGAGGGCCGCGAGAGGCGCGACGGCGAGGTCGTCGTCGATGGTGAAGCCGGTCGGGTCGTCGAGGGTCAGAAAGGCAACGCGGCGCACGGACGGTTGGGCGAGAGAGCCCCGAAGCTAGCCGGCGCGCTCCAGCACGTCGAGGCGGTACTCGGGTGCGCGCGATCCGGCGACGTGCCGGAAGGCGGGGTCGGCGAGAAAGGCGTCGTGGACGGCGTCGCCCGTCAGCGGGTAGTCGTGGACGGGCGCGGTCCAGTGGACGAGCAGCAGCGTCCCGCCCGCCCCACCGGGGTGGGGTGGCGCGAGCGCCCGCGCGCAGGCGGCGCGGAACGCAGCGAGGTCGTCCGCCGAGAAGTAGTAGCCGACCTCGGACACGACGACGAGGTCGAACGGCGCGCCGTCCTCTGCTCGCTCGGGGAACTCGGCCGGCAGCACGCGGCGCTCGATGCGGACGTGCGGGACGTCCGCGCAGCGCGCGCGCGCCTGCGCGATGGCGACGTCCGAGACATCGGCCGAGAGGAGGGCGTCGCAGCGGTCGGCGAGGCGGCGCGTGAGGACGCCGATGGAGCCGCCTGCCTCGAATGCCGACCCGTAGCGCGCGCGCGGCAGCGCGGCGAGCGTCGCGTCGTACTTGGCAGCCTCGTAGGGGCTCGTCTCGAACCCCCACGGGTCCGCGCTGGCGGCGTAGACGTCGTCGAAATAGGAAGGGGGGAGGGACACGAGAGTTTGGAGAGGGGAGGAGTCGGGTGGTCGTAGAAATAGACAGGCCCCACAGTTTGGAGAAGATGCAGGTCGGGGTATAGCCCTCCCGACCTTCAAACTTCAAACTTCTTCCAAGTACAGCTCCCAGTCGCGCTCGAACGGGGCGAGCAGGGCCGGCGTGAGGACGAAGGCGTCGGCGGCGTCGGCGATGAGGCCGGTCGTCTGCGAGACGTGCGCGGCGACGGCGGCGGCCTTCTCCGTACGGACGCTCGAGACGTCGAGCCGCCAGGCAGAGTGCGTGTCGGCGGTCGGCGGGCGGTCGCCGCGGTGCCAGGCCCAGACCGGGACCTCGACCCGGCGGACGCCGGGTGGGGCGGCGGCGTCGGCGAGCAGGTACGATGCGACGTGGTCCGGGTGCGGATCGTGCCGCCACGGCAGGACGAGCGTGTCGGGCGCGATCCGCGCGAGCAGGCGGCGCAGGACGTCCGCGGCGTCGTCGAAGCCGGGGCTGCCGGGCATGGGCGCGGCCCCGTCGGGCAGGCCGAGAAGGTGCGTGCGCTCGCCGTGGCCGAGGCGGCGGACGGCCTCGCGGACCTCGGCGGCGCGCACGGCGGCGAGCCGCGCCGGCGGGAACGCGGCCGAGCCGACGTGCGACGCCGCGCCGTCCGTCACCACGACGACGTGCGCCTCGACGCCCTGCCGCGCGAGCAGCGCGAGCAGCCCGCCGCAGGCCAGCGACTCGTCGTCCGCGTGCGGCGCGACGACGACGGTCCGGCCGAGGCCGGCCGCGGCTGCGGCCGGGCGGAGCGGGTGGCGCTCGGGGCGGTCGAGGAGCGCGTCAGACATCGGAGCCGCGGGCGAGGCCGGGCACGTCCAGCACAGCCGCGCCGGCGGCGTCCAGCACGGCGTCGGGCGCGGGCTGGCGGAGATAGAGCCGCAGGTCGCGGCCGACGCGCTCGACGGCCGAGGGCCGCATGAGCCCGCGCGCGCCGACGGCGCGGTCCACGGCCTCCATCACGTCGAGGCAGACGCGCTCGACGGCCGTCCGGACCATGCCGGCGTAGGCGCTCTCGGCCGCGGCGTCCGGGCCGGACTCGCGCAGGCGGGCCGCCCCGAGCAGCCACAGGTCAGCGGATTCGCACGCGATGGCCGCCTGCGCGATGCGCGCTCGCTGGTGCGGGTCCCCCGTCCGGCCCGTCTCGCGCAGGAAGGCGACGGCGGCGTCGAGGAGCGCGCGCGCGCCGCCGGCGTGGACGGCCGCGAAGCGGACCGCCCCGCCGTTGAAGCCGGGCTCGCGGAAGTAGTCGCCCGGCGCGCCGACGAGCGCGTCGGCGGGCAGGTGCAGGTCCGTGAAGTCGGTCCGGCCCGAGACGCTCGCGTGCATGCCGGCCGCGAGCCACGAGTCTGGCGCGACGCGCGCGGCCTGCCCGTCGAGCGGGACGACGGCCATCTGCCAGCCCGCGTCCGTGCCGTCGGCGCGGATCAGCGCGCCCGTCACGACCGGCCGCGTCGTGGCCGTTCCAGCCTCCATCGCGCGCGAGGCGCCCGAGCAGAACGTCTTCGCGCCGGCCATCCGGACGCCCCCGCCGGCCGTCTCGTGCAGCGCGACGCCGCCGGCCGCCTGCGTATTCCAGACGCCGAAGAGGTGCCCGGCGTGGACGTCGTCGGCTGCGCGCGCGAGCTGCTGGGGCGTGCCGAAGGCGCGGACGAGCTCGAGCGCGTTGACGTGGCCCTCGAAGAGCCGCCCGACGGGCAGGCTGCCGCCGCCGACGAGCGCGAGCACGCGGTAGAGCGCGTGCCGCGAGCCCACGCCGCCGAGGTCGGCCCCGCCGAGGTCGTCGGGCAGCGCGGCCGCGAGCAGGCCCGCGCGGCGCAGGACGGTCATCTCGGCCGCGGGAAAGCATCCGTCGGCGTCGCGGTCTGCCGCCGTCGCGGCGATCTCGGCCGCGGCCGCGCGGGCGGCGGCGACAGCCTGCCCCGCCTCGGCGGGGCGTGTGTCGGGTGAGGTGAGGGTCATCAGGCGGCGAGGCGGACGGAGCGGGGCGCGACGGGCTCGGCGAGACGGTCGGGGAACGGGCGCGCGGCGAGGCGGGCGGCGTGCGCGCGGAGCCCGGCGAGGGCGCGCTCGACGGGCTCGGCGTGGACGAGCGGGTGCGGCGCGTCGGTCAGCGCCAGCGGCGGCGGCGCGGACGCATGGTCGCGCCGCCAGCGGCCGAGGCGGACGAGCCGGGCCACGGCCGCATCGGCCGATTCCACGAGCAGCGGCCGGCCGAGTTCGGCGAGGCGCTCCCAGCGCGCCATCTCGCACGCGAGCCCGTCCGACGCCCGCCCGACGCGCCGCGCGGACGTCCAGACGCGCACGCGGTCGCTGTGGCGCACGCGCGCGCCGCTCGCCTGCAACGCCCGGACGAGCGCGACGTCCTCGAGCGCCGGCACGGCCGGGACGCCGCCCGCCCGGGCGTAGGCCGCGGCCGTGACCGCGAGCGAGCCGCCGAAGTGCTGGTGGTGGCGCGGGTACGGGTCGTGCGCGTCAGGCGCGACGAGGTGGCGCACGGCCTCGAGCGCGCGGCGGTAGCCCGCGTCGAGCAGCACGAGCCGCCGCAGCGCGGCCGGCATCGCCGCGCGCCCGTCCGGGCACAGCAGGATGCGCCCGCCGACGGCGTCGGCCCCGGCGGCGAGCTCGGCGAGCGTCGCCGCGACCCAGTCCGAAGCGGGGCGCGTGTCGGCGTCGGTCGTCAGCACGGCTCCGCGCGCGCCGACACGCGCTGCGGCGGCGTCCATCGCGACCTGCCGCGCGCGCCCGGCGTGCGCCTCGTGCGGCGCGAGCGCGACCTCGGCGACGTGGACCCGGACCGTCCCGCCGGCTGCGTGCGCCGCGGCCCGGGCGACGTCCGCCGACCCGTCGCGGGAGTTGTTGACGACGACGAGCGCCTCGACGCCGAGCAGCGTCCCGCCCGCGCCGTCGTGCTGCGCCGCGAGCGCGGCGACGAGCGCGGGCAGCGCCTCGGCCTCGTCGCGGGCGGGCACGGCGATCACGGCGCGCAGGCCCGGCGGCGGCGACGGGAGATCGAGCAGGAGCGGTCGGGGCGAGACGTCTGTCACGATGCGTCGTGCCCTCGGAGTTCGTTGTTGGGGGCGACCTGCGCGTCCGCCAGGGCCGTCAGTGCGCTCGGGGCGAGGGCGGAGCGGCTCTGCCAGCCCGTCTGCGTCCGGTCGCCGTCGGGGCCTGTCGGCGCGGGCAGCAGGCGCGTCGCAAGCGCCGCGGCGCGGCCGACGAGGCCCGGCGCGACGCCGTCGAGCGCGGCGGCGAGCCGGGCCGGCAGCGTCAGCGTGAGCGCCGGGTCGCCGTGGCGGAGCGCGTCGAGGATGGCGTCGGCCGCGCGGCCGCCGTCCATCGAGAGCAGCGGGCTCGCGTCGCCGATGGCGAACCACGCGAACTCCTTCGCGTGCTGCCCGCGGACGAGCGCGTTCGGGTGCGAGCCCGTCCGGAGCAGGCCCGGCGTGACCGTCGTGACGGCGATGCCATCGCCGGCGAGCGCGGCGCGCATCGTGTCGGCGTAGGCCACGAGCGCGTGCTTGCCGACCGAGTACGGCCCGAGGTGCGGGATCGCGACGCGCCCGCCGACCGACGCCACGTAGCCAACGCGCGCCGAGCCGTCACGCGGCAGGTGCGGCAGCACGGCCTCCGTCAGGTGCAGCGCACCCCAGAAATGCGTGTCGACGGACTCGGCGTAGTCGGCCGCGCCCATGTGGGCCTCGGGCCCGAACGCGATCACGCCGGCGTCGTGGACGAGCACGGACGGCGGCCCGAGCTGCTCGGCCACGTGCGCCACGGCCGTCTCGACGGCCGCGCGGTCGCGGACGTCGCACGGGACGGCAATCGCCGCCGGCCCCAGCTCGGCGACGGCCGCGTCGAGGTCGGCCGCGGTCCGCGCGAGCAGCGCCACGCGCGCGCCCTCGGCCACGAGCCGCCGCGCCATCAGCAGCCCCAGCCCGCGGCTCCCGCCCGAGAGCACCACGACGCGCCCGGCGAACGACACGCGCCGCCGCGCCCGGAGCACGCGCGCCGCGGCGACGGCCCCGGCTGCGGCGATGAGGAAGGACGTGCGGGCCATGAAGAAATGCGGTTTTAAGGTTTAACGTCTAAGGTTGCGGACGTTAAACCTTAGACGTTAAACCGTCCTGTCAGGAGAGCGGGTCCAGGACGACCTTGATGCAGCCCTCCTGCTTGTCGCGGAAGGTCTTGTAGAGCTCCGGCGCGCGCTCGAGCGGCGCGCGGTGCGTGATGATGAAGCTCGGGTCGAGGTCGCCGTCCTCGATGTGCTTCAGCAGGCGCGGCAGGTAGCGGTGGACGTGCGTCTGGCCCATCTTGAACGTCAGGCCCTTCCCGAAGGCCGCGCCGATGTTGAACTTGTCCACGACGCCGCCATAGACGCCCGGGACCGAGACCGTGCCGCCCTTGCCGCAGGCCTGGATCGCCTGGCGGAGCGCGTAGGCGCGGTCCGTCTCGAGCCTGAGCGTCTGCTTCACCTGGTCGTAGGCGTTGACGAAGCCGAGCCCGTGCGCCTCCATCCCGACGGCCTCGATGACGTGGTCCGGCCCGCGGCCGGCCGTCATCTCGCGGAGCACGTCGAGCACCGCGACCTCCTCGTAGTTGAGGACCTCGGAGCCCGCGAACTGCTCGGCCATGGCGAGGCGCTCGGGGAAGCGGTCGATGGCGATGACGCGCGCGCCCATCATGCGGGCGCTGATCTGCGCGAAGAGCCCGACCGGCCCGCAGCCCCACACCGCCACGACGTCGCCCTCCTTGATGCCGCAGTTCTCGGCGGCCATGTAGCCCGTCGGGAAGATGTCCGTGAGGAACAGCACCTGGTCGTCCGTGAGCGTCTCGGGCACCTTGAACGGGCCGACGTCGGCGTAGGGCACGCGGACGTACTCGGCCTGCCCGCCGGCGTAGCCGCCCATCATGTGCGAGTAGCCGAAGAGGCCGGCCCCGGAGTAGCCGTAGGCCGCCTCAAGCATCGCCGCGTTCGGGTTCGAGTTGTCGCAGAGCGAGAACTCGGTCCGGGCGCAGTGGCGGCACGCGCCGCACGCGATCGTGAACGGGATCACGACGCGGTCGCCCTTCTGGAGCGTCGAGACGCCGGTGCCGGTCTCGACGACCTCGCCCATGAACTCGTGCCCGAGCACGTCGCCGGCCTCCATCGTCGGGATGTAGCCGTCGAGCAGGTGCAGGTCCGAGCCGCAGATGGCCGTCCGCGTGACGCGGATGATGGCGTCGCGGTCGTTGAGGATCGTCGGGTCGGGGACGGTGTCGACGCGGACGTCACCGACGCCGTGCCAGCAGAGGGCTTTCATGGGGAGCAGGGTGCGGGGAGCGGCGGAGAGGAGCCTCACCAGAGCGTGTGCCGCTCCCGGCTGGCTGCTCCCCGCTCGCGGGGGTCAGTGACCGGTGCCGGGCTCGGCCATGCCGCGGTGCATCTCGGCGAGAACCGTGTCCGGCGTGACGTTGGCGACGGTCGCCTGGATTCTGTTCTTGACCGCTCCTGCGACGACGTGATCGTCGCCGGCCATGAGCGCGTCGTAGCCGTCCTTCGCGACGGCTGCCGGGTCGTCCTTCGCGCCCGTCGCGGCCTTCGTGTCCATCATGTCCGCGCGCTCGAAGAAGTCGGTGTCCGTCGCGCCCGGCATGAGCGCGGTCACGGTCACGCCGGAGTCCTTGAGCTCGTTGCGGATGGCCTGCGCGAACGAGAGGTCGAAGGCCTTCGTGGCGTTGTAGACGGCCGAGAACGCGCCGGGGATGACCGAGGCGATGGAGGCCGTGATGAGGACGCGGCCCTCGCCGCGCGCGACCATGCCCGGCAGGACGCGCTTGGCGAGGTGGACCGTCGAGGCGACGTTGAGCTGGATGATGCCCAGCTCCTTGGCGAGGTCGTTCTCGAGGAACGGGCCGCCGGCCCCGGCCCCGGCGTTGAGCGCGAGCGCGGCGACGGGCCGGCCGTCGAGCCGCGCCGCGAGCGCCTCGACGCCGTCGTAGGTCGCGAGGTCGGTCTGGACGGCCTCCGCTGCGGCCCCGAGCGTCTCGAGGTCGCGGGCGGCCGTCTCGATGTCGGCGTCCTCGGCCGCAATCACGAGGTCGTAGCCGTTGGTGGCGAAGAGGCGGGCGAGCTCGAGCCCGATGCCGCTCGACGCGCCGGTGACGACGGCGAGCGGCCTGGTCGTGGAGTCCATGATGAGCGGAAGAGAAGGGGGTGGCTGGATCAGCGGCCGAAGGCCGTGCGGAGTCGGCCGGCGGCGTAGGCCTGCGCCTCGGCCGCCTGCTCGAGCACGGCCGCCATGCCGAAGAACTCGTGCGTGACGCCCGTGAAGAGGCGGCGCTCGACGCGGACGCCCGCGCGCTCCATCGCCGCGGCGAGCTCCTCGCCGTCGGACGTCAGCGGGTCGATCTCGGCGTTGACGATCGTCGTCGGCGGCAGGCCCGCGAGGTCGGCGCGCGTGAGCGAGATCATCGGGCTGCGGGCGTCGGCGGGCGCGGCGAGCGTCTGCTCGAAGAACCAGGCCATGCCGGCGCGGCCGAGCGGCACGGCCTGCGCGTAGCGGTCGTAGGACGGGCTCGCGGTGTCGCCGTCGGCGATGGGGTAGACCGAGAGGATGTGGACCGGCATCCGGACGCCGCGCTGCTTCGCCATCATCGCCACGGCGACGGCGAGGTTGCCGCCGGCGCTCTCACCCGCTGTGGCGATGAGGTTGGCGTCGCCGCCGATCTCGGCCGCGTGCTCCGTGACCCACTGGTACGCCGCGAAGGCATCCTCGTGCTGCGTCGGGAAGCGGTTCTCGGGCGCGAGGCGGTACGCAACCGACACGACGACCGCGCCCGTCTGCGCCGCGAGCGCCATCGCGCCGGCCTCGTACGTCTCGAGGTCCGCGATGACCCAGCCGCCGCCGTGGTAGTACACCACCACCGGCCGCGGGCGGCCGGCCGGCGCAGGCGCGAGCGGCGTGTAGGTCCGCACGAGGATGCCCTCGGGCGGCCCGGCGCGCAGCACGCGGTGCCCGATGTCCACCATGGGCGGCATCGGCTGCATGCCGGACTTGATGAACAGGTCGTGCACGGCGTTCGTCGCCGACTTCTCGTTACGGGCCTGGAAAGCCGTCAGCGTGTTCAGCGGCGGCTGCTCGTAGGACATCAGCTGCTCGACGACGGCCAGCATCTGCGGGTCGATGTCCGGGGCCCACGCCGGGGCGGGCCCGAGCGGGCGGACGTTCATCGGGGCGAGGGCCGGCGGGATCGGGCCCGTCGCCATCGTGGCCGTCGGCATGGGCGCGGCGGGCGGCGGGGCCATGGCGTCGCGGCGCATGGACGTGCAGCCGGCGAGGACGAGAAGGGAGAGCAGCGTGAGCGAAGCGGAACGCATAGATCTAGCGGAGAGGGGAGAGAAAGACGGGGCGGCTCAGGAGCCGGAGACGCGGGGGTCGTTGCGCGGCACCTCGCCGGCTTCGATGACGTGCTTGAAGCGCGCGATGTCCTGCCGGACGGCCGAGCCGAGGACGGGATCGAGCCACCGCGCAACGGCCGCGCCGAGCGCGCCCGCCGGCGCGCGGTACGCGATGCGCGCGTGGATCTCCGTCAGCCCGTCCGGGCCGTCCGCGAAGCGGACGTGGCCGGCGTTGTCGACGTCCGCGCCGGGCAGCGACTGCCATACGATGCGCTCGCCGGGGACGTCGTCCACGACCTCGGCGTCCCACGTGAGGTCCGGCAGCGCGCCGGGGCCCTTCGCCGTCCACCGCGAGCGCGTCTCAGACGTCGCCTCGACCGAGCGCAGATGCTCCATGAACAGCGGCAGGTTCTCGAGCCGCCGCCAGTAGGCGTAGACGTCGGCGCGGGACGCGCGGACGGACATCGACTGCACGATCTCGACCGGGGCCGGCGCTTTCTTCGCGCCGCGGACGGCGATGGCGGTCCCGACACCGGCGAGGGCGAGGCCCGGCAGCGACCGCCGCGAGAGGCCGTAGAGCGCGAGCAGGCCGCCGGCGACGGTCGCCGCCATGCGGCCGGCGTCGCCGGAGAGCAGAGAGGACGGGGCGGGCGGCTCCGCGAAGTGGGGCACGCCGGCGGCCGCGGTTTCGGAGGGGGTCATGGGACAGAGCGGAGAGAGGGGACCCGCGGCCAGCGCGGGCCGGGTCCGTACCCGACGTGCCCCGCCGTGTTGCCGGCCGCGGGCGCGTTCAGGTTTTGCCGGACGGACGGCTGCGGCACCGTTCTACCTTCGCCCATGCCCAGACTGCTGCTCCTGCTCGCCCTGCTCGCCGGCTGCACCGGCGACGCCGCCCCGCCGCCCGGCCCGTCCGCGACGTCGGCGTCCACGACGTTCCAGACGTCCGCGCCCGCACCGCAGGCCGTGTGGCCGGGCCTCGACGGGGCGGACCTGCTCGCCGCGCTCCGCGCGGACTACACGCCCGAGCGGACGCTCGGCTACGACCGCGCCCGCGACCTCCTCTTCGCCCACGACATGCGCACGGCCGGGCACCTCCGCGACCCGTACACCGGCTTCGAGCTCGTCCTGCCGCCCGGCGACCCGTCGACGGTTGCGTACGAGATGGGCATCAACACCGAGCACACGTGGCCGCAGAGCCGCGGCGCGCGCGACGAGCCGCTGCGGAGCGACCTGCACCACCTCTTCCCCGTCCGCGACAACGTCAACTCGAGCCGCGGCAACCTGCCCTTCGGCGACGTCCCGGACGGCCGCGCCGAGGCGTGGTACACGCTCGACGTGTCGCAGTCGGCCGCGCCGGCGTCCAACCGCGAGCGGTGGTCCGAGCGCGGCGAGGGCCGGTGGGAGCCGCGCGCCGACGCCACCGGCAACGTCGCCCGGGCCGTGTTCTACGTCTACGCGCTCTACGGGCCGTCCGTGGCCGCGAGCGGCGGCGACGCCTTCTTCGCCGGGATGCGGGCGGACCTGCTCGCGTGGAACCGGGCCGACCCCGTGGACGCGGCCGAGGCCGCGCGCTCGGCGTGGATCGCGACGCAGCAGGGCACGCCCAACCCGTTCGTGCTCGACCCGACGCTGGCCGACCGTGCCTTCGGCGTCCCGGCGACCGCCGGGGCCGTCCCGCCGAGGGCGTCCCCGCCGCAGTCCGGGACGCCGCGGTCCGGTCCGGACGGTGCCGCGCCCGCCGCGCCGGCCGGCGACGTCTGGATCGCCGCGCTCACCTACGACACCGCCGGCGAGGACCGCGCCGAGGCCGTCGCCCTCGCCGGCCCGCCGGGCCTGCGCCTCGGCGGCTGGGCGCTC
>JAYWIE010000278.1:0-3245 GCA_043789155.1 Rubricoccaceae bacterium
GCGCGGCCGCCGGTCACGAGCGCGGCGAGCAACTCGGGCGTGAGCGCGGAGCCCTGCTCGAGCGCGACCGCGAGGGCGTCGGCGAAAGGCGTCGGCCAGCTTGCCGTGATCTCGATCGTCACCGACGTCGCGTCCTCGGCAACGACGCGGAGCGCGGCCCCGTCGGTGCGCGGCGCGACCCACCGCGTGGCGTCGGCGGGCGTCTGCGCGGCGGGCGTCTGCGCCGCGGCCGGCAGGGCGGCGGCGAGCAGGGCGAGCGCGGCGAGCCGGAGGGCGTACGGCGCGGCGGGCGGGCCCGGCTGTGCGGAGCGCGACATGAGGCGTGCGGGACGGGTGCCGGCAGGGCCGGCAAGCGAGAAAGGCGCACAGCCGGGCTGCGCAGACGTACCAATCGTCCCGATACGGTCTCCTGTTGTGTGACGGCCGAAGATACGTCGCCGGCGGGAGGGCCAACAAGGGCGGTCCGCCGTCCCCTACTCGAAGACGCGGCGCAAAGCGCGCGGGTCCCAGCGCGGGGCCCGACGCGCAGAGCCCGCCGGCCCGACGGGTCTCCCCTCGCGCCGGCGGGCCGCCAAGTTCTGAACGCACGACTCAACTCGCCTCTCCATTCAACGTCATCCTCGCGCACGCGGGGATCCAGAATGCCGACGGTGTGCGCTCCAACTCTGGATTCCCGCCTTCGCGGGAATGACGGTGGATGTGGGTTGGTGTGCTGGTTGGAGAACGTAGCAGCCCTTCCTCGCGCCGGGCGGGCTCTGCCAGACGGCCGTCGCCGCGCGTGCGGCCTACCCGTTGATGTTGCGGTGGATGGCCTGCCGCGTGAGGCCGATGCGCTCGCCGAGCTGCGAGCGGTTGTCGATGCCGGGGATGCCGACGAAGCCGTTCACCAGGCTCGTGAGGTACTCCTGGCGGAGGCGGTTGATCGGGATCGGCCCGAGGATCTTGGCGATGTCGAGGTCCGCGAGCTCGCGGTGAGCCGCGGCGGCGTCCTCCTCGATGCGCTCGATGAGGCTCGGCCAGACGGGGACGCGGGCGAAGGTCTCGCGGGCCTGCTGGTAGTACTCGAGCGAGAGGCCGTAGAACTTGAAGTCGTAGTGGTAGACCTGCGCGAGCTGATGCAGCGCGAGGCCCTGCTCGGCGAGGAGGTCGTTGCGGAGCGCGAGCTCGTAGGCCTTCTGGAGCGTCTCCTCGCCCTGGTGCGGGCGGCCGAGCTTGATCTGAGCGTAGCCCTTGTAGAGCAGCGCCTTCGGGATGTACTCGACGAGGCCATTGCGGCGCGAGAGGTTGTAGACGCGCATGCACGTGTCCATGCCCTGCTCGTAGCTGCCCATGGCCATCTGCGTCGTCGCGCGCTGGAGCAGCGCCGCGATCTCCCACGAGCGCGAGCCCAGCCGGCGGGCCTCCTCGCGGACGCGGTCGAAGTACTGGAGCGCGGCCGCGAGGCTGCCGAGGCGGTGGCGCATGAGCCACCCGAGGCGGTAGTCCAGCACGGCCGTCTGGTAGGCGTCGTGCGGCTCGATGAGCGCGAGCTCGGTCTTGACGCGCTCGACGGGCGCGTCGCGCAGGCAGCGGACGGCCTGGAGCTGCACGTGCGTCCGCAGGACGGCGTCGAGCGGGCGCTTCAGGATCTCGTTGAACTCGAGGAAGGCCTCGTAGACGCGTGCCCCTTCGACGGACTCGACCGCGCGCGTCCAGCGCTCGCGCAGGGCGTCGGGCTGGTCGGCGAGGGCGGCCGTGACCCGCTCGATATGCTCGAGCTCGTGGGCCGGGATCATCGGAGCAGTCGGCATGGGCGCGTGTTCTGGGGGTGCGGTGCGCGCCCCGGTCCAGTCGCGGCGCGCCCCCGATATCGGCGCGGCCGGGCCGCGCTTAAACCTCGCGGGCCACATCCCGGCGGACCGGGCCGCGCGCTACTCCCCGCTCCGGCCGGCGGACGTCAGCGCGTCGATGCGGCGGCGGAGCGCGCCGAGGTCCGCGGTGCGGCGCGCGAGCTCGGCCGCGGCCTCGCCGATGTCCGCGAAGGCCTGCGTCAGCATCCCGTCCGGGTCGGCGTCGCGGACGAGCTCGGTGCCGAGCTGCGCGTTGCCGGCGATGACCGCGAGCGGGTTGGCGAGGTCGTGGGCGACGCGCCCGATCTCGGCGCGGAGCGCCGCGAGGGCGTCGGAGAGCTCCGGCGCGTCCTGCGCCGGCGCGGCGTGCGCCGGCGCGGCGGCCGGAGGAGCCGCGCTGGCTGCCGGCGTGGCCGCCGGACCAGACGCGAAGCGTGCCACGAGCGCCGTAACGCCGGCGTAGCGCACGACGCCGCCGGACACGTTCAGGCCGGCCGCGAGCGCGCCGAGCGCGTCGTCGGGGTCGAGGTCCGCACGGACGGCGACGGCGTCGAAGGCGCTGCCGGCGAGGTAGCCGCGGGCCGCGACGACGCTCCGGGCGACCGTCACGTCGAGCGCCGCGACGCCGGCGAGCGCGTCCGCAGCCGCGGCATCATCGTCGACGAGCAGAAGGTGGCGGGCCATGAGGAGCGCGGTGGGTCGGCCGGCGAACGTCCCTGCCCGCGGCGTGGTCCCTGGGCCTGAACGCCGCGAGGCGGCCGCTCCTCGGAGCAGCCGCCTCGGCGAGTACCGCGTACGGGATTTGAACCCGTGTAGCCACCGTGAAAGGGTGGAGTCCTGGGCCCCTAGACGAACGCGGCAGGATCGGTGCCCGGCCGGGCCGGACGCGCCTCGCGGCGCGGGGCCCCGCGTGCGGGACCCGTCGAGCCCAAGTTAACGCCCTCTGGCGCGCGACGCGTCACCCCGGCAGGCGGGGCAGCTCCGCCCGGAACGTCGCGCCCTGGCCCGGCCCCGGGCTCGCGCCCGCGACCGTCCCGCCGTAGCCCTCGACGACGGCCCGGGCGATGGCGAGCCCGAGCCCGCTGCCCGTCTCGGCCTGGACGGCCGGCTCGTCGGAGCGGTAGAACCGCTCGAACGCCCGCGCGGCGACGTCCGGCGACATCCCGACGCCCGTGTCGGCGACGGTGAGCACGGCCGTCCCCGGCCCGGCCGTCCCCGGCCCGGCTCGGACGACGACCTCGACGCGGCCGCCCGGCGGCGTGTACTTCACCGCGTTCTGGACGAGGTTGTCGACGACGTCGCCGAGCGGGCCTTCGGCCGCGGCGACCCACGCGGGCCCGTCCGGCAGGGCCACGGTGAGCGCGACGCCCCGGGCCTCGGCCGTGGCGCGGCAGGCCTCCGCCCGGCCCGCGGCGA
>JAYWIE010000279.1:0-3244 GCA_043789155.1 Rubricoccaceae bacterium
GTCGAAGACGGCGCGCGCCTCGCCCGAGGCGTCGTAGAGGTCCGCGCCCATGCCGGGCGTCTGCGAGCCCTGGCCGGGGAAGAGGAAGGCGGTCATTGCAGAGGAGGAAGGAGGGAAGAGGAAGGAGGAGAAGGACCTCCCGAAGCTCCGGGTGCCGTCTGGGTTGAGACTGTCAGCCCTCTTTCCTCTTCTCTCCTCCCTGCATCTCATCCCCGTCGTAGGCCCACTTCAGCAGCGTCGCGCCCCACGTGAAGCCGCCGCCGAAGGCCGCGAGCACGACCGTGTCGCCGCGGCGCAGGCGGCCCTCGTAGTCCACGAGGCAGAGCGGGAGCGTGGCCGCGGTCGTGTTGCCGCAGGTCTCGATGTTGACCATGACGCGCTCGGGCGGCAGGCCCATCCGGCGGGCCGTGGCGTCGATGATGCGCAGGTTGGCCTGGTGCGGGACGAGCCACTGCACGTCGTCGGCCGTGAGGCCGTTGCGGTCCATGATCTCGCCTGCCGCCTCGGCCATGCCCACGACGGCGCGCTTGAAGACGGTCGCGCCGTCCTGCTTGAGAAAGTGCATCCGGGCGTCGACGGTCTCGGCCGAGGCGGGGCGCAGCGAGCCGCCGGCAGGCATGTTGAGCGCGCCCGCGCTCGCGCCGTCGACGTGCTGGACCGAGTCGAGCAGGCCCGTCCCGTCCTCGACCGCCTCGAGGAGCACGGCCCCGGCCCCGTCGCCGAAGATGACGCACGTCGTGCGGTCCGTGTAGTCGATGATGCGGCTCATCGTGTCGGCCCCGATCACGAGCACGCGGCGGTGCATGCCGGACTCGACGAGCTTGGCCGCGGTCGTGAGCGTGAAGAGGAAGCCGCAGCAGGCCGCGGAGACGTCGAAGCCCCACGCCTTCGTGGCCCCGAGCGCGCTCTGGACGAGGCACGCCGTGGCCGGGAAGACCATGTCCGGCGTGACCGTCGCGACGAGGATGCAGTCGACGTCCTCCGGGGCGACGCCGGCCTTGGCGAGGCAGACGCGGGCGGCCTCAGTCGCCATGAAGGCCGTCGCCCGGTCTGGGTTCCGGAGGATGCGGCGCTCGCGGACGCCGGTCCGCGAGACGATCCACTCGTCGGTGGTGTCGACGAGCTTCTCGAGGTCCGCGTTGGTGAGGCGGTCCGGCGGCAGGTAGTGGCCGACGGCGGTGATGGCGGCCGTGCGGCGCGGGGCGGCAGGCGGCGCGCCCTGCGGCGGAGTCGTCGGGGCGGAGTCGGGCACGCGGGTCGGGAGGGGCTAGCGCAACATGCGGGTGGGACGGGGTGCGAGGGACGTGAAGGCCTGACGCCCGCGGGCTCCGGAACCATGTCCCTCGGGCCACTCGGGACCGCTCTAAGCTTTATACGGAAACTCTATCGGCCCCGATTCCTCTACCTGGTCATTCCCGCGCAGGCGGGATCCGAAGGACGGCGCAGCCCATCCAGCCTTTTCGGAGCGACTGATGGATCCCCGCCTGCGCGGGGATGACGTTGGTTCGGGGTTTCCGTACAGGGCCTAGTGCGCGCCCGGCGCGGCGTCGGCGGCGAAGGCGTGGCCGATGCGGGCCGAAAGGTTCTGCTCGGCGAGCTCGGCCGTCCGGAAGATCATCTGCTCGACGGCCCGCGCCGACGAGCCGCCGTGGCCGATCACAACCGTGCCGTCGATGCCGAGCAGCGGCACGCCGCCGAAGTGCTGGTAGTCGAACGGCGAGAGCATGCCCTTGAGCACGCGCCCGACGAGGGCGGCGTCCTCGGGCCCGAGGCCCTGCCCGGCGATCTGCGCGCGGACCATCTCAGGCAGGATCGTCGCGACGCTCTCGGCGAGCTTCAGCACGACGTTGCCGACGAAGCCGTCCGAGACGCAGATGTCGGCCGCGCCGCGCAGGATGTCGCGGCCCTCGACGTTGCCGACGAAGTCGATGTGGCCGTCCTCGGCGGCCTCGGCGAGCAGGCGGTGCGCCTCCTTGACCGTCTCGGTGCCCTTGCCGGGCTCCTCGCCGACGTTGACGAGGCCGACCGTCGGGCGCTCCTTGCCGAGGAACACGGCCCCGAAGAGGCTGCCCATGCGGGCGAACTGCACGAGGTGCTCGGGGCGGACCTCGACGTTGGCCCCGACGTCGAGCACGACGCAGGTGCCGGCGGGGGTGGGCAAGTAGCCCGGCAGCGCGGGCCGGAGCACGCCCGGCAGGCGGCCGAGCCCGAAGAGGGCCGTCGCCATGATGGCCCCGGTGTTGCCGGCCGAGGCGAAGCCGTCGGCGCGGCCGGCCTTGACGAGCCCGATGCCGCGGTGGATCGACGACTCGGGCTTCTTCTTGAGCGCCACGCCCGCGCTCTCGCCCATCTCGACGACCTGCGGCGCGTCGAGCACGTCCACGGCGTCGGCGGGTGCGCCGGCGCGCGCGAGCGCGGCCCGGATCTCGGCCTCGCGCCCGACGAGCACGATCCGGACGGTCTCGCCGCGCGCGGCGACGGCCGCGAGCGCGCCGTCCACGACGACGCCCGGCGCGTGGTCGCCGCCCATGGCGTCGACGGCGACTCGGACGCGCCCGCCCGGCGGGCGACCCGCGAGCGGGTTCGTGGACATCGAAGCGGCGGCTGGCGGAGGGGACGGGGCAAGATACGGTGCCCCTCCGCGCGACTTCTAGTACGGGCGGACCACGTAGTACCCGCGGACTACGGCGCGCCGACGCGTGCGGCCCGCAGGAAAACGAACGGTGCCCGCCTCGCGCCCGGTCGGGCGCGGTGCGGACACCGGGACGGGCCAAGGGGACGGACGCCGGTCGGCTGGAGCTGCTACCGGCGGGCGTGGCCTACGCGTACTCCTTGACCTCGCGCACGGCGCGGCCCCGGTAGTGGCCGCACGTCGGGCAGGCGCGGTGCATGAGCTTGTCGGCCCCGCAGTTCGGGCACTCCTGCGTCACGGGCAGGGTGCGGACCTTGTACGCCGAGGCGCGGCGGGCGCGCGTGCGGGCTTTCGAGGTGCGGCGCTTGGGGTGAGCCATCGGGAGAGTCGGAAGACGCCCGCGGGGCGGGCTGGTTGAGAGTCAGGCGGCAGGGGTGCCGCTGTCGGAAAGGCTGTCGTCGGCCGAGGCGTCGCCGTCGCCGCCGCGGAGCGCGGAGAGGGCGGCCCACGGGCTCGTGTCGGGCTCGGCCGGCGCGCCGAAGGCGGTCGGGAGCTCGAGCGCGGCCGCGGCCGGGCTGATGCGCCGCAGCGGGAGCGCCAGCATCAGCGTGT
>JAYWIE010000280.1:0-3229 GCA_043789155.1 Rubricoccaceae bacterium
CCGGCGCAGGCCTCGGCCCGCGCCGGGGATCTCTTCGCGGGTGCGCCGAACGTCTGTCCCTTTCCTCTCGACACACGACGTCCTATGGCCCGATACCGCGGCCCCAAGCAGAAGATCGCGCGCCGCTTCGGCGAGCCCATCTTCGGCCCCTCCAAAGCGCTCGACCGCAAGCCGTACGCGCCCGGCCAGCACGGCAACGCCCGCCGCCGGAAGGAGTCCGAGTACTCCGTCCAGCTCAAGGAGAAGCAGAAGGCGAAGTACACGTATGGCCTCCTCGAGCGCCAGTTCCGGAACCTGTTCGAGAAGGCCGCCCGCAAGAAGGGCGTCACCGGCGAGAACCTGCTCAAGTTCCTCGAGGCGCGCCTCGACAACGTGGTCTACCGCCTCGGCTTCGCGCGGACGCGCCGCCAGGCGCGGCAGCTCGTCAACCACGGCCACGTGATGGTCAACGACCGTGTGTCGGGCATCCCGAGCCACCAGCTCCGCGCCGGCGACGTCGTCGAGATCCGGCCCAAGAGCAAGAACCTGCCCGTCGTGCGCGACGCCGTGAGCGGCACGCGCCGGCAGTTCCCGCACCTCGAGGTCGACCGCGAGCGCCTCCTGGGGCGCTTCCTCGACCTGCCCGAGCGCGAGGACATCCCGGAAAACATCCGGGAGCAGCTCATCGTCGAGCTCTACTCGAAGTAAGCCCGCCTGCGCGGCGCGCGGCCGAGGCTGCGCCGCCGCGCTTTGCGTCACCATCGACCCCAACTAGAAATATGGCTCAGATCCAGCTCCAGATGCCCGACGGCGTCACGGTCGAGGAGATGAACGACACCTACGGGCGCTTCGTCGTGCAGCCGCTCGAGCCGGGCTACGGCGTGACGATCGGCAACGCCTTCCGGCGCGTGCTGCTGTCCAGCCTCTCCGGCACAGCCATCACGGCCGTCCGCATCGACGGCGTGCAGCACGAGTTCTCGACCGTCGCCGGCGTCACCGAGGACGTCTCGGACATCATCCTCAACCTCAAGGGCGTCCGCTTCCGGGCCGAGGACGAGGACGAGGGCTCCGTCTCGATCCACCTCGAGGGCCCCGGCACGTGGACCGCAGCCGACATCGCCAAGGCGACGCCGGACTTCGAGGTCCTCAACCCGGACCACCTCATCGCCACGCTCGCCGACGACGCCGACCTCCGGGTCGACCTCCGCATCGAGCAGGGCCGCGGCTACGTCCCCGCCGACGAGAACAAGCGCTCGGACGATCCCATCGGCGTCGTCGCCGTGGACGCCATCTTCACGCCGATCCTCAACGTCAAGTACACGATCACACCGACCCGCGTCGGGCAGAAGATCGACTACGAGCGCCTCACGCTCGAGGTCTCGACCGACGGCTCGGTCTCGGCGGAAGATGCCCTGACACAGGCTGCCTCGATCCTCCGAGACCACATCGGCCTGTTCGTCGAGGTCGAGGCGGCCAGCGAGCAGTCGGCCGAGGAGACCGAGATCGACGCCGAGGTGCAGCGCGTCCGCGCCGTCCTCAACCAGCCCGTCGACGATCTCGACCTGTCGGTCCGCGCCCAGAACTGCCTCCGCGCGGCCTCGATCAAGTCCATCGGCGACCTCGTACGCCGCGACGAGAGCGAGATGCTCAAGTTCCGCAACTTCGGCCGCAAGTCCCTGCTCGAGCTCGTCCAGGTGCTCGAGGAGCGCGGCCTGCGCTTCGGGATGGACGTCGAGCGCTACGAGAACGTCTGATTAACCCGTGACAGGTGGCAGGTGAGCAGGTGGCAGGTGCCGCGCTCACATGTCACTTGCCACCTGAACACCTGAAACACCATGCGACACGGACTTAAAATCAAAAAGATCGGGCGCAACGCCGCGCACCGCAAGGCGACGCTGCAGTCGATGTCGATCGCGCTGATCACGCACAAGCGCATCGAGACGACGCTCGGCAAGGCGAAGGCGCTGCGCATCTTCGTCGAGCCGATCATCAACCGCGCCAAAGACACCTCGACCAACAGCCGTCGGCAGGCCTTCCGCCGTCTCCAGAGCAAGGAGGCCGTCAAGGCCCTCTACGGCGAGGTGGCCTCGGCCATCGCCGCCCGCCCGGGCGGCTACACGCGGATCGTCAAGATCGGCCAGCGCGCCGGCGACTCGGCGGAGATGGCGATCATCGAGATCGTCGACTTCAACGACGTCCGCCCCGAGGGCGCAGCGCAGACGAAGCGCCGCACGCGCCGCTCGCGCGCCAAGAGCACCGACGCCACGGCGACGGCGGCTCCGAAGGCCGCGACGCCGGTCTCCGAGACGGCCCCGGCCGTCGTGGAGACGCCGGCCGCCGAGAAGACGGCGGTCGAGGCCCCGGCCGCCGAGACGTCGGAGGAGACGGCCGACGTCGTGGAGACGGCCGAGGCGGCGGACGTCACCGCCGAAGAGGCGGCCGCGACAGACGACTCGCTCGTGACGCCGGAGACGGCGGCCGAGCCGACCGACCCGACGGGCGCGGCCGAGCCGCCGCCGGAGGCCGGGCTCGAGGGCCAGCAGGGCCAGCGCTGATCCGCCCCCGAAACGTCCCGCGCGGGGCCTCGTCCGACTCCGGGCGAGGCCCCGCGCTCGTTCCCGGCCGTCGGCCGAACCCGACCGTGGGCAACCGGCACCGCCCGCCCGGCGTCCGCGCCCCATGATCCACGCCTCCGAGACGCTCAACGCCCAGCTCAGCACGCTCGTCGTGGTGCCCGAGTACGAGCGGCGGCTGCGGGTGCTGCTCGAGCACGCGCGGCGCAACCTGCCGAGCGTCGACGAGACCCTCATCCGGCGCGCGTTCCGCGTCGCGTACTGGGCGCACCGCGACGACCGCCGCGCCTCGGGCGAGATGTACATCTCGCACCCGCTCGAGGTCGCGCTCATCGCCGCCCGCGACATCCGCGCCGACGACGTCACCGTCGCCGCGGCCCTGCTCCACGACACCGTCGAGGACACGGACCTCTCGCTGGACGTCATCCGCTCGGAGTTCGGCGACGACATCGCGGCCATCACGGACGGCGTGACCAAGATCGGGTCCATCGCCGGCGGGCGCGGGCTCGGCCACGACGAGAACGTCCGCAAGCTGATGCTGTCGATGGCCAGCGACGTCCGCGTGATCCTGGTCAAGTTCGCGGACCGGCTCCACAACATGCGCACACTCGGCGGGCTCGCGCGCGAGAAGCAGACGCGCATCGCGGCCGAGACGCGCGACCTCTACGCGCCGCTCG
>JAYWIE010000281.1:0-3229 GCA_043789155.1 Rubricoccaceae bacterium
GGCGGCCCGTGCCGTGGAGCGCGCGGACGTCGACGCCGGCCGGCGTGCCGGCTGCGGCGAGCTCGTCCGGCGAGCGCGGCGAGATCAGCAGCGCCCGCCCGCCGGCGGCCACCGTCGCCGCGGCCGCGCCGAGCGCCAGCGCCGAGCGGCCCGCGCCGACGCGGCCGATGAGCAGGTACGACTCGCCCGCGGCGAGGCCGCCCCAGCGGGCGTCGACGGTGGGCAGGCCCGAGGGCGAGAGCGGAGCGGCAGGCATGGGCAGAAGAGAGGTCTGAGAGACAGGTGGGCAAATGGTATGCCACGGGGCACGACGCCGCCGGCCCGCGGTTCCGCGCCCGCCTGCGCGCTCGTCTGCCTCGGGCTGCTCCGCCGGCGGCCCGAGCGGTGGGGCGTTCCTACTTTGCAGCCTCCGTTCCGACCCGACCCGCCCGCCGGGCAAACCCGAACCTATGGACGCCGACCTCGCCTCGATCCAGGACGCCCGCGACGCGCTCGCCGCGGCGCACGCCGCCCAGAAACGCTACGCCACGTTCCCGCAGGAGGACGTCGACCGCATCGTGGCCGCGATGGTCGAGGCCGGCGCGGGCGCGGCCGAGCCGCTCGCGCGCCTCGCGGTCGAGGAGACGGGCTTCGGGCGCGTCGAGTCCAAGGTCCAGAAAAACCTGTTCGCCACGCGGACCCTCGCCGCGCGCATGGCGGGCATGAAGACCGCCGGCATCATCGCGAAGACCGCCACCGTGTGGGAGGTCGCGACGCCGATGGGCGTCGTGGCCGCGCTCGTGCCGAGCACCAACCCGACCGCGACGGCGCTGTACAAGGCGATCCTCGCGGCCAAGGCGCGCTGCGCGGTCGTGATGAGCCCGCACCCGCGCGCCGTCCGGTGCACGGCCGAGGCCGTCCGCGTCGTCGCCGAGGCGGCCGTGGCCGCGGGCGCGCCCGAGGGCCTCTCCCACTGCCTCACGCGCGTCTCGCTCGCGGCGACGGACGCGCTGATGGAGCACCCGCTCACGCGCGTCATCCTCGCGACCGGCGGCGGGCCGATGGTGAGGGCCGCGTACTCGAAGGGCAAGCCGGCCTACGGCGTCGGCTCGGGCAACGTCCCGGCCTACGTGGACCGCTCGGCCAACGTCGCCAAGGCGGCGGCCGACATCCTCGCCGGGACGGCCTTCGACTGGGGCACGCTCTGCTCGACCGAGCGCTCGGTCGTGGCCGACGCGCCCGTCAGGACGAAGCTGCTCGACGCCTTCCGCGCGCGCGGCGGCCACGTCTGCTCGCCCGACGAGACGGCGAAGCTGAGGGCCATCATCAAGCCCGGCGGCGTCTTCAACACCGACATCGTCGGGCAGAGCCCGGCCCGCATCGCCGAGATGGCCGGCTTCGCGGTCCCGGAGACGGCGCAGGCGCTCATCGCCGAGGTGGACACGGTCGGCCCGCAGGAGCCGCTCTCGATGGAGACGCTCTCGCCCGTGCTCTCGTTCTACACCGCCGACGGCTGGGAGGCCGGCTGCGCGCGCTGCCTCGAGATCCTGCACTTCGGCGGCGTCGGGCACACGCTCGCGCTCCATGCGACGGCTGACCCCGTCATCGAGCAGTTCGCGCTCTACAAGCCCGCCATGCGGATCGTGGTCAACACGGTCGCCGCGCTGGGCTCGGTCGGCATGACGACGGACCTGTTCCCGGCGATGACGCTCGGGCCCGGAGCCGTCGGCGGCTCGATCACGAGCGACAACGTCGGCCCGATGCACCTCGTCGACGTCAAGCGCGTCGCCTTCGAGGCATACCCGCTCCACGACGCCGACGGCAACCCGGTCGCGGGAGCACGGGCGGAGGCGCGTGGGGGAGCACGGCCGTCTGGCACGGCCTCGCCGGGAGCACGGCTGCCGGAGACGCGGCTCTCGGGAGCACGCCTGTCGGGCGCGCGACCGCCCGCGGAACCCATCGCGGAGGGGGCCGCGAGCGCGTCGCGCGCAGCGCCCCCGCCCGCGCCCGGGTCGTGGATGGAGCGCATCGAGGCGAACCTGCTCGCCCGCGCCGGCAACCAGGTCGTCGAGGACGGCCGCCGGGCCTCCGGCGGCGGCTCCGAGCGTCCGGCCGGCACCGACCCGTCGGGGCCGCAGCGCTCCCCGGCACGCGCGCCGACCCCGACCGGACCGCAAACACCTTCGCCCGCATCGGGATCGCCTCGGCCCCCGGCTCCGTCTGAGGCGAGCCCGGCAGTGCCTGCTGCGCTCACCGACGCCAGGATCGACGAGCTCGTCCGCCGCTTCCGCGCGTAGCGGCACCCCGCCTCCCCGATGGACCTCCTCCCGTCCGCCCTTCCCCTCGTCCCAGCCCTGCCCGACGAGGTCGCGCGTCTCGACGCGCGCCTCGGCGCGCTCGGCGGCGACGACTCGCCCGAGCGCCTCGCGGCCCTGCTGGCGCTCGTCGAGGCCCTGCCGGTCCGCGACGCCGAGCGGCAGGGCGCGCTCGCGAGCGAGGCCGAGGCGCTCGCGGGCGGCCTCGGCGACGCCGTCGCGACGGCTCGGGCGGTCGGCCTGCGCGGGCGGGCGCTGTTCTTCCTCTCCCACAACGCCGAGGCCGTCACCGTCCTCACGGACGCCATCGAGCGCTTCAGCGCGCTCGGGATGATCACCGAGCGCCTCGGCGCGCGGTCGATGCTCGCCGGCGTGCTCGCGAGCATCGGCGACTACGAGGAGGCCATCTCGGGCGCGCTCGCCAACCTCGACGACGTCCGCGAGACCGGCGACGGCGTCGCCGAGGGCTGGGTCCTCGTGGGCCTCGCGGGGGCCTACGCGGACCTCGGCGACGCCGACCGCGCGCTCGAGGCCGCCGAGGGCGCGCTCGCGCTCTTCACCGACCTCGGCGTCCCGATGGGCGTCGCCCGCGCCGAGACGGGCATCGGGACGGCGCTGCTGCTCCGCGACCGGCCCGACGCGGCCGAGGCGCACCTGACGTCCGCGCTGGCGCGCTTCCACGACCTCGACGACCCGGTCGGCGAGTCGCGCGCGCTCAACGACCTCGGCACGGCGGCGCGGCTGCGCGGCGACGTCGAGGCGGGCCTCGTGCTGCACCGCGAGGCGCTCGCGCGGCGGCGCGGGACGTCCAACCGGCAGGCGCAGTCGACGAGCCTGCTCCACATCGGCGAGGCGCTCGTGGCGCTCGGGCGGCCGGCGGAGGCCGTCGAGGCGCTCGCCGAGGCGCTCTCGCTCGCCGAGGGCGTCGGCGCGCG
>JAYWIE010000282.1:0-3224 GCA_043789155.1 Rubricoccaceae bacterium
GAGGTCGCCAAGTTCCGCGCCGCCCGGCGGATGTGGGCGCACCTCATGCGGGACCGCTTCGGCGCGACCGACGAGCGCGCGATGATGCTCCGGATGCACGTCCAGACCGGCGGCTCGACGCTCCAGGCGCAGCAGCCGCTCGTCAACGTCGCCCGGGTGACCATCCAGGCGCTCGCGGCCGTGCTCGGCGGCACGCAGTCGCTCCACACCAACGGGTACGACGAGGCGCTCGCGCTCCCGACCGCCGCCGCGGCGACGCTCGCACTGCGGACGCAGCAGGTCGTCGGCTTCGAAAGTGGCGTGGCGCAGTACGCCGATCCCCTCGCCGGGTCCGTCGTCGTCGAGGCGCTCACGGACCAGATCGAGGCCGAGGCGACGCGCCTCATCGCCGAGGTCGACGCGCTCGGCGGGGCCGTCGCGGCCATCGAGGCCGGCTTCTACCAGGACCGCATCGGGGCCTCGGCCTACGCCGCCCAGCTCGCGATCGAGTCCGGCGAGGCCGTCATCGTCGGCACCAACCGCTTCACCACGGACGAGCGCTTCGAGATGGAGACGATGCGGGTGCCGGACTCGATCCGGGATACGCAGACCGAGCGCCTCGCCGCCCTCCGGGCCGGCCGCGACGCCGCGGCGTGGACGTCGGCGATGGACGCCGTCGAGGCGGCGGCGCGGGGCACGGACAACCTGATGCCGCGCCTCATCGCGGCCGTCGAGGCGCGCGCGACGGTCGGCGAGATCGCGCACCGCCTGCGCGCCGTCTGGGGCGAGTACCAGGGGTGAAGGACGGAAGGACTTGAAAGGGACGTCTGGAATGATTCCTAAAATGCACCTCAGCAGCAAAAAATTGTCATCCCACCGGGACACCCGGACCTGACGTGATCCGGGATCTGCCTTCTGCACTGTACGGCGTGAAGAAAAACAGAAAGGCAGATCCCGGATCGAGTCCGGGATGACAAGTTTTTGGTGTTGCGTCTATCGAACGACGGAACATTTCAGTCGTGCGCCTTCGACCCCCATCCCCCATCCCCCTCATTCTGACCTCAGCGCGTCGATCGGGCGGAGGCGGGCGGCCTGGACGGCCGGGACGACGCCGAACGTGAGCGCGACGACGGCGACGCCGACGAGCGCGCCGAGCGCCCATCCCCACGGGAAGGCCGGCGCGGTGTCCAGCAGGGCCGCGGCGAGGTTGCCGCCGGCCACGCCGAGCAGCACGCCCGTGAGCCCGCCGAGCTGGCACAGCACGAGCGCCTCGACCAGGAACTGCCGCCGAATGTCGCCGCGCGTCGCGCCGAGGGCCTTGCGGATGCCGATCTCGCGCGTCCGCTCGGTCACCGAGACCAGCATGATGTTCATCACGCCGACGCCGGCCGCGAGCAGCGCGATGAGCCCGATGCCGGCCCCGCCCATCGCGAGCGCGCCGGTGAAGCCCGCGAGCGACGCCGCGGCGTCCGCGCCCGACGAGACGCCGAAGTCGTTGTCGAGCTCGGGCGAGAGCTGCCGCACGGCCCGCAGCGCGCCGACGGCCGCGTCGCGCGTCGCGGCGACGGCCTCGGGGCCGGGCGCGCGCACGTCTATCTCGACGTCCTCGTCCTGCATCCCGTACGCCTGCACGACGCGCGTCACCGGGGCCACGACGCGCAGGTTGGGATCGACGAGCCCGAAGCCGCCGCTCTCGGGCGCGAGCACGCCGACGACCGTGTAGCGCCGCCCGTCGACGCGGACGTCGCGCCCGACGGCGTCGCGGCCGGCGAAGAGCTTGTCGCGGATCGACGACCCGACGACGACGACGGCGCGCGCCGAGCGGACGTCGTCCGCGTTGAGGTAGCGGCCCGCGTCGACGTCGAGGCCGCGGTTGGCGGCGTAGGCCTCGTCGGTCCCGTCGAGCGAGACGTTGGGGTCGGTGGAGGCCTCGTCGGTCTCGACCTCGACGCCCCGCCGCGTCACGGACGGGCTTACGGCGAGCCCGGACCGGGCCTGGAGCGCGTCCGACTGCGCGAGCGTGAGCGGCCGGCGCTTGTCCTCGTCGTCGGCCGGCGGGCCGTCGCGGGTGAAGCGCGAGAGCGTGACCGTCTGCGAGCCCATGGCCCCGAGGCTGTCCGAGAGCGTCGCGTCGAGCACCGCCACGGCCGTCACGCTCGCCACGACCGAGAACACGCCGATCGCCATGCCGACGAGCGTGAGCGCGCTCCGCAGCAGGTTGCCGCGCAGCGCCTGGAAGGCCATCCGGATGGTTTCGAGCATGGGAGGCAGTGGGCAGTGGCCAGTGGGCCAGTGGCAGAACGCACGGCAAAAGGAGTCTGCTACTGGCCATTGCCGACTGGCCACTGGCGCGGGGGCGACGCCGCCGCTATTCGTATCTCAGCGCGTCGATGGGGCGAGCGCGCGCGGCCTGCCACGCCGGGACGAGCCCGAACGCCACCCCGACGACGCCGCAGATGGCGAACGCGAGCAGGACCGTGCCCGGCGAGAGGCGCGCCGTGAACACCTGGTCGATGGCGACGGCCGCGAGCGCGGCCAGGGCCACGCCGATGACGCCGCCGAGCGCGCAGATCATGACGGCCTCGATCAGGAACTGGAGCAGGATCGCGCGGCGCGTCGCGCCGAGCGCCTTGCGGATGCCGATCTCGCGGGTCCGCTCCTTGACGCTCACGAACATGACGTTCATGACGCCGATGCCGCCGACGAGCAGCGACAGCGCCGTCAGGAACAGCCCGACGCCGTAGGTCGCGGTCCGCATCGACGAGACGAGCGCGCGGAACTGGTCCTGCCGGTTGACGGCGAAGTCGTCGTCGGCGAGCGCGTCGAGGCCGCGCCAGACGCGCGTGAGCGCGTGGATCTCCTCCTCGGCGCGCTCGAGCGGCACGCCGGGCCGCACGCGCACCTTGACCGTCACCGACGGGCTCGCGGCGAAGAGGCGGCGGTAGGTCCGGATCGGGACGAGCGCGTCGTTGTCGGCCGAGGCCATGCCGAGGAAGGAGCCGCGCTTGACGGTCACCCCGACGACCGTGAAGCGCTGCCCGCCGATGCGGACGTCCTTGCCGACCGCGTCCTCGGCCGGGAACAGCGCCGCCACGACGTCCGCGCCAAGCACGGCGACGGCGCGGCCGGCGTCGGCCTCGGACTCCGAGAAGAAGCGGCCCTCGGCGAGGTCCGCCCCGCCGGCGTCGGCGTAGGCGGCCGTCGAGCCGCGCACGCCGACGCCCTCGGCGTCGTCGCGGCCGCGC